>NZ_CAXTNP010000004.1:46398-72299 GCF_964245575.1 uncultured Nostoc sp.
CCTGCTGCATGTCCTTCACTACACCCTGACTGCCTGACAGAAGTGGGTGAAATCGAGATTAGACAAAGCTTTGCAAGAATTGAGGCAGAGTGACATGAGAAGCTAGAGTTACCACACGAATGCTCGGTTTAAACATTAGGCGATACGGCTTAAGCCGTTGCCTTTGGGATCGCAGGAGCGAAAATTATGTTTTCAAACCGTATTTTGGTTTCATTTTAAGCACTATTACTTATTGACAAATTATTCATGACTTTAACCTATCACTGATGCCCTAACCCTCCCCGATATATTGGGGAGGGAACTAGATTTATTGTTTCCCACCAAAATATCGGGGGGATTAAGGGGGGTAATTCGACTTGTGTGTACACCGTAGTTTGCAGCGAGGGGGTGGGGTATTTATTGCTGTTCACGCAAAAAGTTCTTTAACCACCTAATGACTTCACTTGTTGTTTGCTCATTGGCCATTTTAAGACATTGATGCACAATTTCTCTGACGTTAGGAAAGTAGCTGCTTTCTGTAAGCACATAACTTTCTGCTTGCAATCGATAAATTAATAACCGATTATTCTTTAATATCCAAACTTCTGGCACTCGATAAGGCAAGAAATCATTAACATCGGTGTAGCTTGTCACATCTATTTCAATTGCTAAATCTGGTGGTGGATCTGACTCCCAATTAATTCTTTTTTTGCCTACTACTGCTCTGGAATTTTCAATGTAAAAGCAAAAGTCTGGTTCAATACCACTAATTTCTGGCAAGCTCATCGTGATGGGCGTAAATGACTCGTATATGCGGTTTAAATGATCCAGCAAAACTTTAGCAATATCTGCCAACAAACTTGCATCTCTTCCATGCTCTGGTAGCGGTGCCATTAGTAAAATTTCTCCTCTGCGATATTTAATGCGAGGTGAGGAGCGATCGCCTAGTTGCTGACTCAATATTTGATAGTCTTTCCAGTCTCCCAAAAGCTTCAACACCGCGCCAGGTGGTAACTCAATTCTTTCTGGTGTAATTACGGTATCCATAATTAGCTCGCATTATTTATATCGAAGATGTGCGATCGCAGGATTGATAAATTCATCAAAGGTTTTTGCTGACAAATACAAAGCCACGGCTCTTATTTACTGAGGAATCATTTGTGAGCATTGCTTTCCATAAATCTGCTGTACATAGCATTTCTAAATGCTGTAAAATTTTCAAATTAGATCATATCAATAATCTCATGCCAAGATGCTAAACAAGTATAAAATTTTAGGAGAAATGCTATAAAAATGTTTACTGTTGTCAAACCCAAGCGAGTTACAATCGCAATCTTTTCTTTCACCGTCTTACTTTACAGCCAAGTTGCCTCAGCTGCTTTAACTTTACCCTTACGCAGCAAAAAGGGAATGGTGGTTTCGGCCAATCCCTTAGCAAGTGAAGCAGGAATTTTGATGTTACGCAAAGGTGGTAATGCTGTGGATGCAGCCGTAGCTACAACCTTTGCAATCTCAGTAGTTGAGCCTTTTTCAGCCGGAATCGGCGGCGGCGGATTTTTGCTGATGCACTCTGAGAAAACTGGCGAGATAAAAGCGCTAGATTTCCGCGAACGCGCACCCCTGAAAGCTACAAGAAATATGTATTTAGACGCAAAAGGAAAGGTGCGCCCCAATGCAAGTATTAATGGTTATTTGGCAGTAGGCACACCAGGAACGGTGGCGGGGCTTTATGAAGTGCATCGTCGCTATGGTAAACTTTCTTGGCAAGAGGTAATGAAACCTGCGATCGCACTTGCTAAAAATGGCTTTATTCTTGGCGATGTAGCAACGTGGCGTTCTCTGCAAACGAACCAATCCCGCAAGCAAGTAATTCTCAACAATCCAGCAGCGCGGGAAATTTTTACTCGCAATGGTGAGTTTTATCAACCAGGTGAGAAACTGGTGCAGCGTGATTTAGCAGGCACTTTAACAGAAATTGCCCAAAATCCCCAAAGTTTTTACACCGGAAATATTGCTCGTGCGATCGCTTCTGATATGGTAAAAAATAGTGGTTTAATTACTCTAGAAGACCTCAAAGCCTACAAACCAATTTGGCGCAATCCCGTTTGTGGAAACTTTCGTAAAGCTAAAATTTGCTCAATGCCACCACCGTCATCAGGAGGTGTTCATCTATTGCAGATTTTAAATATTATTGGTGACACTGATTTGAAATCTTTGGGATGGCATCATCCTGACGCTATACATTTAATGGTAGAAGCAATGAAGATTGCTTACGCTGATCGCTCAGAATATTTAGGCGATCCTGATTTTGTCAAAGTTCCTGTGCAACAACTGCTCAGTCCAGCTTATGCCAAAAAACGCCGTCAAGAAATTAATATGCAAGTGGCTAGACCTTCGACCGAGGTCAAGCCAGTAGACAAAGAAACACTACAACGTTTTAGTCAAGCTAATAATCACAGTTTAGGAGAAAATATCATTCCATTATCCGATCGCTCTCTTAAACTACACGCGACGCGGTATGAATCTCCCGAAACCAGTCATCTTAATGTTGTGGATGAAGAACGCAACGCCGTAAGTCTGACTTTCACGATTAACCTTGGTTTTGGTGCTGGTGTAGTGACACCGGGAACTGGAATTGTCCTCAACAATGAGATGGATGACTTTGCTTCTGCGCCAGGAGTACCGAATGCCTTTGGTTTAGTTGGTAACGATGCCAATGCGATCGCACCTCGTAAAACTCCCTTATCCAGCATGACTCCCACAATTGTCACAGAAAGCGGTCATTTCCGCATGGCAGCAGGTGCGCCTGGTGGTAGCACTATCATCACCCAGGTTTTGCAAGTGATCCTAAATGTGCTGGAATACAACATGGATGTTGGTGCGGCTGTTTCGGTTCCACGCATACATCATCAATGGCTTCCAGATGAGTTGCGCGTCGAATCCTGGGGTTTGGATGCTCTCACTGTGCAAGACTTACGCCGTCGCGGACACAAAATAAAGGAAACTGCTCCTTGGGGTAATGGTAACGCGATCGCTGTAACATCTGATGGAACTCTAGAAGGGGCCGCTGATCCTCGCGGTGAAGGTTCCCCCAGAGGTTTGTGAGCGAGTGAGGGACTAGGAAGACGCAGAGACGCCAAGAATAACAAATGACCAATACTTCGACTACGGTTCCATCGAGCGAAGTCGAGATGCTCAGTACAAGTGACCAATGACCAATGACCAATGACAAATGACCAATGACCAATGACTATTGATTTTGGGTGGTTGATTCTACGTAGCTGCTACTGCCAAACTCATTTGCCCGTGCGCTAGGTACTAGTGTCCAACCTGCTTTGAGAAGTTTTTGATAAGTTGCCCAACCTTTAGAACCACCTGGTATTTGATAATCTGGGACTTTAAAATGTCCAAAAGCTGTGTAAGGACGCCAAGGTTGATTGGGTTCTGTCTGCAAATACAAAATTTTCTCTCCGTCGCCACCAAACTTAGGTAACCAGCACATTTGTCGATGCATTGCAAACTCCTTGTACTTTTAGCTAATAATGCATAATGGCAGACTCTTGTCAAGCTACTTATCACCCTTCGAGGTTACTTTTTTGCCTAAAACTTTAGACAAAGAGTAATTAAGTTTTATCCATTTCAGGATAATTGCTTAACAAGTCATAGCTTGGAAGACATCTGCTAGAGGGACACGAAGATAAACAGCTTTGCCTCACCTTCTTTATGGGTGAGATTTTTCTAATGTTATCCGCGTTTTTTGGGATTGTGTGTAACAATAACTACTATTTTTGCTGAAGTTCGTAATTAGGCTATTTGTTTTTCTGATTAAATACATTAAGGTATTGCCGATTTCAGAAATTACTCATAAAACTAGATAAGTCGGCATGATAAAACCCGTGTATGTTTAGTTTTGTAATAACTGTGGAATGACCAATTCCTAAGCTATTGGCTGATTTTACCTTTCATCACATAGCTGAACTTTTTAACGACGACTTACTTTATATCGCTCCTCTTTCTTCGTCCTTTTTTTTTGGCGAAGTATTGACGATCACTCATATATTATTTAAGGAAATAATTAAGATGAAAACCGTCGATAATTATATAATTCAAAAGCAAATTCAACTAGCTAGACACCCACTTTTCGACCAAATTACTAGAGAAAATTCTCTAGAAAGTATAAAATTGTTGGCTCAATACTTGAGTTTCTGGGTTATGTCTTTTCAGGACGTAATACGAATAAACGAGATGCAAATTACTGATAGTGAAATCCGTAAAGTTGCTCACCATCATTTAGTTGAGGATATGGGGCACGAGCAATGGTTTTTAAGCGATCTTCAAGAGATGAAAGTTGAAGAACCTAATCTTAAACTGCTATATAGCCGGGATTATATTTTCACCCGCGATGCTACTTATGCCATCATCTCAGAGGTTTTTCGAGCTAGTAGTGATATTCAAAGAGTTGCTCTGATAATGAGTCTTGAGTCTACAGGTCACATCTTTTTTGAGTATACTGCAAGCTTGGTGAAACGAGTCTGTTATTCTAGTAACCTCAAGTACTTCTCAATACATCATTTAGATGTTGAAAATAATCACGAAATTTTTGAGCAGAAAATGCAAGATTTTTTAAATCGTATTCATATTTCTGAAGATGAAGAGAAAAAAATTTGTGAGATTGTTGACCGTGTGTACCAAGCTTTCACAATTATGTTTGATGGCTTTAAGCTTTTATTGGGCAAACGGAGCAAGATCAAGGTTTGTTAAAACAATTCGTAATACGTAATGGGCTATGCCCCGCTACGCTAACGTAATTTGTAATTCAGAGGATGTTTAAAAAGCAATACGCTTGGGTTAAGGATAATTGTAGGTTTGGTTGAACATTTGTGTTACCCAAAAAATGCCCGAAAATGTTGGGTAACCCTGCCTTAAGCCCCTTTGAGTCTACGTTCCTTAAACGCCACTTGCTACCCTTCTCCTAAACATTGACGCTGTTCGCTCTTTGGGAACGCTAAGAGCGAACAAGCAGGTGTTCCCGTCCAACGCAGTGGCTCCCCAACCTATGCAAATTATTTTTCTGCCTTAACCCAAGCGTATTGATTTAAAAAGTACTTTTGATTGAGTCGGAGTTGCAGTTGCGCGTAGCACAACCGCCATTTTCTAGTGCGTCTTCGCATTCAACAGTTATCACTTATCAGTTATCAGTTATCAGGGAACTGTTCACTGTTGGCTGTATGGTAACTGATAACTGTTGACTGTTCACTGATTTAGAAATTGGTCTTTGATAACCCGTAACTTGGGTTATTACAAAGATGGAGCATACAACTTATCACCGACAATCTGGCGAATTGTCTCTACTAGTTGAGTGTATGCAAAGTCAGATAAAACTGGTTTTGCTCCTTGCAAGTGAATTGGTTGATCTAAATCAATCCATGACTTGCAACCGCCGTATTTAGAGTGGTAGGGAATTTCTTGTTGTGATAGTTTATATGTCCGCAGGAGGAGAATATAAAGTGGCTGGCGTGGTTTCCATTTGAGGCGATCGCTAATAAAATGCTCGTTCCAAATATGAAAGGGAAGCAATGTATTGACAATAGACTCATCGCTAACTGGCAAAATATCTGTAATTTCAGCCCAACTGCCGATGGGAACTGTCTCTGGATGCCAACCTGATGTGACTGGATAAACATGATTGGCATACTCAGCTTTCAGCATGAAAGCTTGTTGATGTTCATAAGTTGGGTAAAGCAAAATTTGCTTGTGGGCAACTTGGAAATGTCCATTTCGTTCATGGATACCGCCTTTGCGGAGCAACATAATTGTTTTGCCACTTTCTAAGGCGTTTACGGCGACTGCCCATTCTTTGAGAGCATGAAAAGTTGTAGTCAATTCCATCAGCATTTACAGTAACTCTGATTTAATTTCAAGCTAAGACCGATAAAGTGTGAAACTATCCAGGGGAATGAATTAGGAAATAGTTATGGAAAAGCGATGTCTACGACGGGCTACGCCTACGCTAGGTACTTGAAACAAATGCGATCGCCGGGGCGCGTTATCCTGAACAAGCCCGAGACAACACATTAGCCGCAAAAATTAAGCTTTCCGCCGCCCAATTAACAGAAATTGACACCATTGGACATATTGTCACCGACCATCTGGATAACAGTCCAATTATGTGGAGTTGATGACAATGCAGTTTAGTTAGCCATGCTTATCTATCCAAGATCCCATTAACTGTCTTAAAAAGAGGGCTAGGGATCAAATCTATGATTCTAGATTGCAAAATCTAACAAAACGTCAACTTTAGTAAACGAAGGGTTGTGACTCCAAACTTAAGTGCTAACTTAAATAGTAGGACACCAAACACCAAACCAAACTAAAAGGGTAAATGACTTCGTGTCCCCTGTCATCAACCCAAGCAAATTTCAGCATATCAAATATAAAAGTGGTAAAAAGCCGAATTTAGAAGGCAAAGCCAAATCCTAAAGCGGAAAAACGCAATAATGCTGAGTTTGTTCGTTGTTTAGTCAACCTTAGTTATTAACTTTCAATTACTTAATTAGTTTAACAATTTGAAACCTGTAAACTCGATAAAACCTGGTCAACCTCGACCAGGTTTTTGGTATTTTATTGTGATAGATATAATTTTTCTCAGTACGGCAGCAAGTGCCGGAATTGACGCTTGAGTAGCTAGTTGTGAGACTAGGATAACATTAGCAAAAGATAGTTAATCTGCCCAAGAAAGGTAAAATATTTTCGTTAGGGTAATTGAGCTTACTCGACATACATTTGAGTCCGTTTTAATGGACTTTGGCTATAAAACCCTGAAGTTCAGTTCAAGGCGTATTTAGAGCGAAGTGCAATATCTGATTATACGCAACCTGCAAGAAGCTACTAGCCTATCTACGAAACAACGGTAAATATTTTTGTCAATAAGTAATATTGTTTAAAATATTGTTAAAAATGGGGGTATAAAACACAATTTTGGGGTTAGCGATGGCAATGAGAACACCGCAGGCATCACGTCATTAAAAAAAGCACCACTTATTCTGACTCTTAAAGCCCGTACAGTATTTAATTCGATACCCACCGAGTGAGTTTATTTTCGGCGTAACTACTATTGACACAACTAATTTAATCTTAACCTGTCATAAATTGGTAAGTAGAGATTTAGACAGTAAAACCTCATCCAAGCCACGAGAAATAAGATTGTGGGAGCTACGGCATAAGTCAGTTCCAATTCGCTTTTTCCCATTCGCAATGGGCTTCGCCCCGCTACGTTCGCAAAGCGTCTCGTAGAGAAGAGAGCAATTAACACCCCGCGCATGAATGCGCTTGCTCTGAACATTGATACTACGTGTGTAAGTTTTTTCATAAATTTTAATTAGGGGCTTTGACACGAAGGATGAATCAATTATCAATTACGTTTGCAATGAGCGAAAAAGCTAACTAAGAAAAAGCGAATTGTTCGGCCAATGAATGCGAATGGTAACATTACCTTGGTAGCTCAAACACTTAAAGCTAATCCTGTGCGTTCCTGGTTATTACTTATTTCTTGTCATGCTTATGGCTAAAGCAACTAGGATTTTTGGCACGAATTCTGTAAAAGTTAAAAGGCAAAAGCAGCCAGGGCGTTGGCAGAAGACCACCCTGGCTCAGTTTTTACGCTTGCCTTTGTACTTCCTGATAGGTCTGCTATGCATCCTTGGTTCACCCGTGCTTGCAAAAGTTCCTAGCTCAATTAATTCCTCATCCCAACTATCAATTAACAGTCTTACGTCGCTGGCTGTGGTCGCTGACCCTGCCTCACTACTACAAAAGGGCAAAATTTTATACAATGCTGGTAACTTCGCCAAGGCGGTAGAAGTGTTACAACAGGCTGTTCAAGCATATAAGCTGCAAGGGGAAAGCATCAGAGTGGCAGGGACACTGAGTAATCTTTCTTTAGCTTACCAACAACTCGGTGCATGGAATCAGGCACAGCAGGCAATTACAGAAAGCTTAAATTTGCTTAAAAGACAGGATGAAAACCAAAATCTGCAAATATTTGCCCAATCACTGGATATTCAAGGTCGTCTCCAACTGACAATGGGACAGGCGGAGGCGGCTTTAGCAACTTGGCGGCAGACGGAAAAAATTTACACAGAAGCAGACAATAAAAGCGGCGTGGTGCGATCGCTAATCAATCAAGCACAGGCGTGGCGAAGCCAAGGATTTTACCCTCGCGCTGTCAAAATACTTGAAAAGGTTAGTCAGGCGTTAAAATCTCAACCAGACTCTATAGAAAAGACAGTGAGTTTGCGATCGCTCGGTGATGCCCTTTTGGTAATGGGCGATTTAGAAAAGTCACGTCAGGCGCTAGAAAAAAGTCTGATGATTGCTCGAAATCTGCAATCAAGCTCTGATATTGGGGCTAGTCTGTTCAGCCTGGGAAATAATGCCCGTAGACAACAAGACAAACTAAAGGCGATCGCTTATTATCAACAAACAGTTGCAGCATCTCCCTCACCCCTGACAAAAGTCCAAGCGCAACTGAATCACCTGGGAATACTCATTGAAGATCAACGAGCCGCAGAAATTCAAACTCTCTTGCCGTTGATTGAGTCTCAACTTGATCAACTCCCTCTCAGCCGTGCTAGTATTTACGCTCAGGTTAACTATTCTCAAAGTCTGGCAAAAGTCAAGAGTGGCATATTGCAAGCATCAAGTCAAAATTACTACTTTGGATTCAGCACAAAAGACTCAGCAGTATTACTTGCCAACGCCATCCAGCAATCCCGCAGTTTAGGGGACAAGCGGGCAGAAGCCTATGCACTCAAGAGTTTAGGCGGCTTGTACGAAGAAACCAGACAGTGGTCAGAGGCGCAAGACCTTACCCGACAAGGATTAGCTTTGGCACAGAGCAGCAATGCACCAGAAATTACCTATACTTTGGAGTGGCAATTAGGTAGATTGCTCTGGGCACAAAAAGATATTAATGGTGCGATCGCGGCGTATGATGCTGCTGTGGACACTCTCCAGTCTCTTCGCAGAGATTTAGTAGCCAATAAAGATGTAGTGAACCAAGATGTGCAATTCAACTTTCGGGACAGCGTGGAACCCGTCTACCGACAGTCAGTAGAGTTACTGCTGAAATCCCAACAAGGAAAATCATCAGATGAAAAAATATTAGAGAAAGCACGTCAGCGCATTGAAGCACTCCAACTAGCAGAATTGGAGGACTTTTTCCAGGAAGCTTGCTTACAAGGTCACAGAGTAGCCCTGGATCAAGTGGTAGATAAAGATAATTCTACGGCTGCCATTCTTTATCCGATTATTCTTACTGACGAACTCCAGGTAATTGTCAAAATTCCCAAACAACCCCTACAAAGCTACACTACTCAGATTTCTCACAAAGAAGTAGAGAAACTCTTAATAGAACTGCGAAAAAATCTTGTCAATCCCAGTGCTACCAAAGCCGTCCAAACCCAAGCACACCAAGTTTATAATTGGCTGCTCCAACCCATTGAGTCACAATTGCAAAAAAGTGGGGTAGATACCCTAGTGTTTGTCTTAGATGGCCCGTTACGCAATTTACCAATGGCTGCTCTCTATGATGGTAAACAATATTTGGTAGAGAAATATGCAATTGCTCTGAGCGTGGGTCTGCAACTCCTCGACCCTAAACCGCTAGTACAACAGCAATTAAGGGCGCTAACCGCAGGACTGACTCAGCCACCCCCAGGTTTTTCTAAGTTTGCACCGTTGCTTGCGATCAAATCTGAATTCGACGGCATTATTAAAGCAGGAGTCTCCACCACTAGCCTAATAGATAGAGATTTTAAGAAAAAGAATTTAGAGAGTGAAATTGCTGATGATTCATTCAACATAGTGCATTTAGCAACCCACGGTCAGTTTAGTTCCCGCCTTGAAGACAGTTTTATTTTGGATTTCGATGGTCAAATCAATGTCAAAGATTTTGATACTCTCTTCCGCAGTCAGGGTAACACTATAGTAGAGTTATTAGTTTTGAGTGCTTGCCAGACAGCAACAGGAGACAGCCGTGCAACACTGGGTCTTGCAGGAGCAGCTGTACGAGCTGGGGCACGCAGTACCATAGCCTCCCTGTGGCAGATTGACGATCAATCCACAGCAATGTTTGTTAGTGCCTTCTATCGAGAACTCAATAGTGGCAAAATCACCAAAGCCAAAGCTGTTCACCAGGCCCAGTTAGAACTGCTGAAACATCCTAACTACAAAGCACCAAGCTTTTGGTCTGCCTATGTGTTGATTGGGAATTGGTTGTAATTTGGTGCAATTTCCAACGCCTTTCTTTACAACCTAAGGCATCTGCTTGCAACCTCTCAAGTTTTTGTATCCTAATATAGATAAACTAGATGAGCCGTTTTTTTGTCGCCCTTCTACCACCACAACACATTCAAGACTACGCCAACCAGATTAAGCAGTACTTCGCTGATCGCTATGATAGTAGCGGGGCACTAAAGTCTCCGCCTCATATTACCCTACAACCACCCTTTGAATGGGCAGATGCTAACAAGACAGTGCTAGAAGCATCCTTGAAGGAATTTGCTCGTGGACAACAGCCAGTAGCAATTACACTCAAGGGGTTTGATGCCTTTGCGCCTCGTGTCATATACATTAATGTAGTCATAAGTCAAGAACTTTTGACTTTGCAAACTGATTTAATGGCTTATGCAGAAAGCAATTTGGGAATCGTTGACAAGGTTTCTAAAACTCGCCCATTTGCTCCCCATATAACAGTTGCGTTTCGAGATTTAAAAAAAGAAAACTTTAAAGCTGCTTGGCCAGAATTTAAAAAACGTCAGTTGCATTTTGAGTTTACTGCCGATAAATTAACGCTACTGCTTCACGACGATAAGCGGTGGAATATTAAATCGGAGTTTGGTTTTTTGCCTACTGAGCAATGATTGACATCCAAAATGTAAGTAGCTAGGCGTAAATAAATTAAAGTTTGTAGTGAGTTAGCGAGGTCTTCTCCCATTCGTGAGAGGTTAGCGCCTTTCCTTCAGAACGCTACGCGAACGCAAAGCGTCTCGTAGAGAAGGGGGTTTCCCCCATGAGCGACTAACTTTCCCGTAGGGTTTGGACTTTAGTCCTGATAAATCTTGCTATGAGTGATGAATCGCTGACTACGAACTAGGATTTTATTGTATGTTTAATTATGTCTATCTACTTATGGTTAGGATGGCATGTAATATATGCGATCGCTATTTGGAAGCAACCCGAAGCGATCGCCCACCAACACTTATTAAAACCACTTTTCTTTTTCCCGGTGTGTAATCACCGCCGCTAAACGTCTCAAAGAGTTGTACCCTGGTGTCACACATCGCTTAACTTTTGGAACGCCTTGCAAACAAGACATGTTAGATTTATTTCTTTCTACTTACATAGTTATTGTAAAGCAAGATACATTAAATGGTAGTTTAGTAGTAAAGGAACCAAAAAGTATGGCTGTTAGTAGCCCTGAAGTCATCCGTCATATATTGATTGGGCTGGGATATTTAGCTCCTGAGATAGATCCAAAGCCGGATCTGACTAAATTTGCTCCCTGGAAGCAAAATAACAACTCCTTGACAGATGATCCTACTGAAGAAGCGATTAAAAAGTTTCAGAAACAGTACTCACAAAAACTTGTGGTAAATGGTAACGCTGATGCCGAGACTCGAAGTGTAATGGAAGATACAGTCATCGGACTTCAGAATAGATTGAAGTTTCACGGTTTTGCAACCAATGTCGAAATTCCAAAAGACTTGCCATTTTATGGGCCAGCCACTTATACAGCAGTCAAGAAATTTCAGAAATCTCAGGGTTTAACTGAAAATGGCATTGCCACTATTGAACAGCGTCAAATTTTACAGCAACCTACTCTCACAAACAAGCCCCAGCCGCAGCCACAGTCACAACTAAAGCTCATAGATTTATGGTCTCAATTCAAAAAGAATCCTCAAAATCCTTCTTACATCGCAGCCCTAAATAACTTACAACAAAATCTACCCAAAGACGTTTTGCACAAAGTTACTAACAAATGGAGGGGGACAAACGATCAAAACCCTGAAATTGTCAAGCTGACAAATGTGTTCACTTATTATGATGACAACAATCAAAACCATCGTGATGCACTAACTCACTTACAAAGTCAGATCACCCCAGCCATCTATAAAGAATTTATTAATCTCTGGAATAAGAAGTAAGCTAACCGTAAAAGTCATGTCCCGCAAAGAACTGAAGTTCCTTGCTAATAGCAAAAGTCTTCTGTTAATGACTAAAATATACCCCAAAATCGGTGTTGCTGATTAAATGTATGAATCTGGGTGTAGAGCAATACAGTTGAGTTAAGCTTTTTTCTCTCCCCCTGCCCCCCCTGCCTGCCTTAACAGATAGATTTCCTTAACTGAACCATATTGGGGTATAGAGACGTTGCAATTGCTAGTTTCTACAAAAGTTTTGAAATCACGCAAAATCATTTTCATACCTGAATTCAGCAACGCCCCAAAATCTTTAGCGCTCTTTTATTACTCTGAAAAAATAAAATATTTGTAGTTTGGTTAAACATTCGTGTTATCCAACAAAATCAAGAATTCTTGGTGTTGGGTTACCCTGCCTTAAGCCGCTATGCGTCTACGTTCCTCAAACGCCACTTGCTACCCTTCTCCTAAACATTGACGCTGTTCGCTCTCCAGGAACGCTAAGAGCGAACAAGCAGGTGTTCCCGTCCAACACAGTGGCTCCACAACCTACGCCCAGATTTATAAAAACTAATCAAAAATATTGGTTTCGGATTTTTATCTCGTGAGAGTCATAAAACAGCGTTAGTCTACTGAAGTAGACTAACGCTTGTAGCCTTGAACTTTAGTTCCAGGCAGGTGAGTCAAGTCTTCAGTTAAGCTATATTTTAGCTCTAGCTTAAGTTGACACAAATGCCTCCTGCCTCCTTAAGCCCTTAGTCAAAAAAGGCCACAATGACTGATGAATAACTCAAACTGTTCACGCCTAGACGCAGTGAAACAGCATTTATTTTCCTTAAACAGTCGATAATGTAAATAAATGTAATAAAATCCTCAGGCAGGACAAAAGTATCTATGCGTGTAATTTTGATGACCGGTAAAGGCGGCGTGGGCAAAACTTCCGTTGCTGCTGCAACTGGACTTCGTTGTGCGGAACTAGGCTATCAGACATTGGTTTTAAGTACAGATCCCGCTCATTCCCTGGCAGACAGTTTTGACATAGAACTGGGACATGCACCCCAAAAAATTCGCCCAAATCTGTGGGGTGCTGAACTGGATGCGCTGCAAGAACTGGAAGGAAACTGGGGTGCTGTGAAACGTTATATTACCCAAGTTTTACAGGCAAGGGGTTTAGACGGTGTACAGGCGGAAGAATTGGCAATTTTACCAGGCATGGATGAGATTTTTGGCTTGGTAAGGATGAAACGCCATTACGATGAAGGTGAGTTTGATGTTTTAATTATTGACTCAGCCCCCACGGGCACTGCACTGCGCTTGCTGAGTTTACCTGAAGTTGGTGGCTGGTATATGCGCCGTTTTTACAAACCATTCCAAAACATCTCGGTGGCACTTCGCCCTCTGGTTGAACCTTTTTTTAGACCAATTGCTGGTTTTTCGCTACCTGATAAAGAGGTGATGGATGCACCTTATGAGTTCTATGAACAAATTGAAGCTCTGGAAAAAGTATTAACAGACAATACTCAAACCTCAGTCCGTCTGGTTACTAATCCCGAAAAGATGGTGATTAAAGAGTCTCTGCGGGCCCATGCTTATTTGAGTTTGTATAATGTTGCAACAGATTTAGTTGTGGCTAATCGGATTATTCCCTGCGAAGTCCAAGACCCATTTTTCCAACGCTGGAAGGAAAGTCAGGAGCAATATCGCCAGGAAATTCATGATAATTTCCACCCTTTACCTGTGAAAGAAGTTCCCCTCTTTTCTGAGGAAATGTGCGGATTGGCGGCTTTAGAACGCCTAAAAGAAACCCTCTATAAAGATGAAGATCCGACTCAGGTTTATTACAAAGAAACGACTATGAGAGTCGTACAAGAGCAAAACCAATACAGCTTAGAAATTTATTTACCTGGGATTCCGAAAAACCAAGTTCAACTGAGTAAAAATGGAGACGAATTAAACATTACTATTGGCAACCACCGTCGTAACTTAGTTTTACCGCAAGCCTTAGCAGCACTACAACCAGGAGGGGCAAAGATGGAAGACGACTATCTTAAAATTCGCTTTGCTGACAATATAAAAGTTTAATGTTGCTACGGCAATGTTTCACAAAAAGTCAAGACTAAAAGTCAGATTTTTTTCTTGTAGCTAATACAGACGCCATTTTTTAGCGTCTGTTTTATGATGCATGGTTTAATTTCTATAAAAGGTAGATAAATATTTTTATTAATGATTTGCCCGTAGTTTTACTGAAGACAAATTGATTAAATAAATTTCAAAATGGCTTTAGATTTAATTATGTCACTTTGGAAATTATTAATTTATTTTGCTATAAGCAATGACCTCCAACCCTGAACCAGATTTACCCTTATGTCGTCATGAAGAAAGTTTACTACGCCGCATTACAAACCGTATCCGGCGAAGCTTAGAGTTTGAAGAAATTATCACAGGGACGACGGCAGAAGTGCGATCGCTACTAAAAACTGACCGAGTGATGATTTATAAATTTCATGGCGATGGCAGTGGTCAAGTGATTGCTGAGTCAATTTACAACAATCGTTTGCCGTCGCTACTAGGGCTGAATTTTCCTGCTGATGATATTCCACTCACCGCCCGTGAACTATTTATCAAATCACGGGTGCGTTCTGTTGTGAATGTTGATACTCAAGAGATTGGTTTAAGTCACCTGCATGAGTTGGAAAATGGAGAAACTATATCAGGAGATATCCATTATCGCTTTGTAGATCCATGTCATGTTGAATACTTGACTGCGATGGGGGTCAAATCCTCTGTAGTAGCGCCCATTATTTATCAAGATCAACTTTGGGGGCTGCTGGTATCTCACCATTCTCAGACACGCCAGATTTCAGAATATGAACTAGAAGCAGTACAGATGGTAGTCGATCAGCTATCTGTAGCGATCGCTCAAAGTACCCTTCTGACTCAAGTCCGAAAAACAGCCGAACGGGAAGCTATCATTAACCGCATTGCTACTCTACTACATTCACTCCCAACGATTGTATTGCAACCAGCCCTAGAAGCAGCTGTTGCTGCCTTTAATGGTGTTGGTGGCAGGCTTTGCATTAGAAATGCAGCTTTTGATTTCCACAATGGCAATGTGACCAGCTTAACAGAATGCTTAACACCAGGAAATACTTGTGCCAAGCTTTATATTTGTGGACAGCAACCTGTGATGCCAGAACAAACTATATATCCACTGATTGAGCAGTATAGTGTCTGGCAGGAACACTACAAGTCCGGTGAATATGATGTTTGGGCGATTTTAGATATATATCAAACTCCTAGCTTGCGAAGTTTGCAAGTTGCTTTTCAACCAACAAAAATTCGTAGCATGTTGATGATCCCACTCCAGTATCGTCAGCAGTTGCTGGGCTACTTAAGTATTTTCCGCAACGAAATAGATACAGAAACCCTATGGGCGGGGCAGTATGACAGCGATCAAAGGCAACTGTACCCCCGACAATCCTTTGAGGTTTGGCGCGAATCTAAAAAAGCACAAGCTCAAAAATGGATGGTCGAAGAAATTGAACTGGCTAGAGACATTGGTAAACACTTTGCTTCAGCAATTCAGCAGTATGAACTATATCAACAGGTTCAAACTTTTAATGAAAATTTAGAAAAACAAGTTAAAAGGCGTACACTTGAACTGCAACGAACAGCTGAACAACAACAGGCTGTGTTTAAAGTTATTGCCGAAATTCGTGAATCTCTTGACACCAATACTATTTTTCAAACAACCACTAAAGAAGTTTGTCAATTAATCAAAGCTGACCGTGTTTCTGTTTATCGTTTTGATTCTAATTGGGGTGGAAAATTTGTTGGCGATTTTGACGCTGCTAGTCCATATTGGGTGAATCAATCGGAACTAGGTATTAATACCATTTGGAATGACACCTATTTACAAGATACACAGGGAGGGCGCTACCGTAATAATGAAACATTTGCCGTGGATGACATCTACAAGATGGGATTTGCTCAGTGTCATATCGACAATCTAGAGCAGTTTCAAATTCAGGCTTTTGTACTTGCTCCGATCTTCGTTGGGCAAAAACTTTGGGGTTTGCTGGCAACTTATCAACACACTGGGCCGCGCCAATGGAAAAAATACGAAATTAACTTTCTTAGTCAAATTGCTGGTCAAATGGGAGTAGCACTTCAGCAAGCAGAATTACTCACGCAAACAAAACAGCAGACGTTAAGTTTGCGCCAAGTGACAGAACAACAAAAGATATTGTTTGAGGTTGTTGCCAAAATTCGGGAATCTCTTGATCTAAATACAGTTTTTGCCGCAACTGTATGTGAAGTCCGTCGCTCTTTGAATGCTGACAGAGTAGTAGTATACCGCTTTGACCCGAATTCCAAACTTGATGAAGGTGAAATTGTTTCAGAGGATCTTTTGCCAGAGTTTACTTCTGCTTTAACATTAAAAATTCAAGACACCTGCTTTAAGAAGAAGTTTGATGCCCTCTATCGTCAGGGACGCGTCCACGCGATCGCTGATATCCACAACTCTGGACTGAATGTTTGTTATGTGCAAATGCTGGAGCAACTTGAAGTTAAAGCCAATTTAGTTTTGCCACTGGCTAAAAGTAATGAGCTGTGGGGTTTGTTGTGCATTCACCAATGCTACCAACCACGTGAATGGCAATCCTCAGAAATTCAGTTCGCTACCCAAGTTGCTGCACAGCTTTCTGTAGCACTGGAACAAGCTGATTTACTTCAACAAACCAAGCATCAGGCTGTTGATTTGCAACAAGCGGCAGAACAACAACGGGTATTGTTTGAAGTTGTTGCGAAAATCCGGGAATCTCTTGACTTAAATCTGATTTTTCAGACTACCACTCAAGAAATTTGCAAATCACTGCAAGCGGATCGTGTGGCTGTCTATCGCTTTCATCCAGATTGGAGTGGTGAATATATTGCTGAGTTTGTAGGTGATGGTTGGGTAAAACTTGTAGGTTCTGATCTCAAGACAGTTTGGGAAGATAGCTATTTAAAAGAAACCCAAGGTGGACGATATCGCAATAATGAAAGCTATATAGTTGATGATATCTATCAGTCAGGTCATTCTGAGTGTCACATTGCGGCTTTGGAGCAATTACAAGTAAAAGCCTATGCGATCGCACCCATATTTATTGGGCAACAGCTATGGGGCTTGCTAGCAGCTTATCAGAACTCTGCACCCCGCCATTGGGAAGCCTCGGAAATTCAGTTCATCACTCAAATTGCCAATCAGCTTGGGGTTGCACTTCAACAAGCCCAATTGCATAATCAAACCAAGGAGCAGACGCAAAAGTTGGCTCAAGCTTTGCATGATTTAAAGCAAACTCAAACCCAACTGATCCAAACTGAGAAAATGTCCTCATTAGGTCAACTGGTAGCTGGTGTTGCTCACGAAATTAATAACCCGGTCAACTTCATTTATGGCAATATCAATCATGTCAACGATTATGCCGAAGATTTACTCAGTATACTAGACCTGTATTTGCAAAATACCCCTAATCCCAGCTCTGAGATTCGCGATCGCTCTGAAGAAATAGACTTAGAATTTATCATGGAGGATTTGCCCAAAACTCTATCTTCCATGAAAGTTGGAATTGATCGCATCCGGCAAATTGTCTTGGGTTTACGGAATTTCTCTCGCCTTGACCAGGCAGAAATGAAGCCAGTTGATATTCACGAGGGCATTGATAGCACTTTGCTAATTTTGCAGCATCGCTTAAAAGCAAAACCAGAAAGTCCGGCGATTAAATTACTCAAAGAGTACAGCAACCTGCCCTTAGTAGAGTGCTATGCTGGGCCACTAAATCAAGTATTTATGAATGTTGTAAGCAATGCGATCGATGCTTTAGAAGATTACAGGGAATCTCAATCAAAACCTGATACCAGTCAAATTACCATTCGTACTGCTCTTGGAGAGCTTGAAGGTAATATTAAGAGCGTAGTAATTCGCATAATAGACAATGGCCCAGGAATACCGGAGCCTCTAAAAGCAAGAATCTGCGACCCATTTTTCACTACTAAGCCAGTGGGGAAAGGCACTGGCTTGGGGTTGTCAATTAGTTATCAGATTGTCGTAGATAAACACGGTGGTATGTTTAAATGTGATTCTCAGCCGGGGTTAGGTACAGAATTTTGGATTGAAATTCCGATTAAACAAATCACAAAATAGTAGGAAATGGGGAATGTGAGTTTAAATATATAGCAATCTTATTTGATTCGTGAAAAATATAGATAATATCATGTCCGCATAATTTAGTTATGATTCCCATAGTCATTTCACCCCACCTCTTAATCCCCTCTCCTTAGAAAGGGGAGGGGAGACAAAGCTACGCTTTGGCGGGGTGGTGTGATTCGGGTTTAATAAGTAATCAAGCCGACATTATATAAGCAAAAAACCCATTAATTAATCTGACTTTTCACGGTATCTGTAAAACCTTTCTCTAAATCTCTCTCCTAAAAGGAGAGAGACTTTGAATCTTATACCAATTCTGTATGAAAATGCGCTAAACCATATTTAAGTACAAGAAAGAAAAACGTAGACGCGTTCGCAAAGCGTCTCCAAGAGTTGCGGCTTGCCGCAGGCTACCGCATAGACGCGGAGCGGTTCGTTAAAAAATTTGACTTTGACAAAGAATTAAGCCTTAACCCAACCATATTGCTATATACCATTCTTTTTAACTTCTGAGTTGCACCGGCATAGCTAAATAGGTCATTTTCAAACCACCCAATGGCGTAAAAATCACTGGAGTTAGACTTTGATTTAAATGCATTTGAATTTCTGAAGATGGTAACTCTTTCAAGCCTTCCATTAAATATTTAATATTAAAAGCAATTTCTATGTTTTCTCCAGAAATTTGTGCTGACATTGACTCTCTACCACTGCCTACATCTTGAGCTTCACAAGATAAGGTAATTTCTTGGGCTTCGCTATCAATACTGAGCTTAACAATATTATTTTTCTGATCGGCTAGCACAGCAATCCGTTCCAAAGTGCTGACAAATTGTCGCCGTTCAATTGTCACTTGTCGCTCAAATTGGCGCGGGATTAATTGTCGATAAGCAGGATATTGGCCTTCTAATGTGCGACTAGTCAAGCGTTGATTTTGCCATGCAAACACAACTTGACCTTGATCGAAATATAAAGCTACAGGTTCATCTGATGAGGCGCTATGAGCTAGCATTCGTTGGAGTTCGCGTAATGCTCTAGCTGGTACTGTCACTTCTAATTGACTAGTTCCACCTAAAGGACGCTCGTTGCTAGTTTCTACCACTGCTAGGCGATGTCCGTCGGTAGCTGCAAATTCTAGAGTATCTTGTTTAACTGTTAAATGCACTCCCGTAAGTACTTGCTTGGTTTCATCACCACTGGTAGCAAATAATGAACCGCGTAATCCCTCAATTAATGCGGTGGTGGTGAGATGGATTACTTCTGTATTTTCAATTACAGGTAGTTCAGGAAATTCTTCAGGCCCCATTGCTCGGACTTGGTAATGTCCACTCTTGGGTGTGAGTGTGACTATTAAACCTTCTCCACCGGGTGTAACACCTGTGAGGGCTGATTCATCGTCTAGAGTGATTTCGCCTTCTGGAAGACGAGAGGTGATGTCTACAAGTAATTTAGCAGGAAGTGCGATCGCACCACTTTGCCATACCTCTGCGTTAAAGCTGGTGCGGATTCCCAAGCTGAGATCGAAGGCTGTTAAGCTTACTTGGTTAGTTTGGGCATCCGCTTGGAGCAGCACATTGGCAAGTACTGGATGAGTTGGTCGTGAGGGTACTGCACGACTAACGAGTGAGAGGTTTGTACTGAGATCGCTTTGGGAGCAAACTAATTTCATAAGTCAGATTCAACTGGTGAAAGATATCCTAGCACCCTTATTGTTAGTATGCGATCGCTACAGTTATCAAAAGCCCAATCCGAGCTTCGGCATTTTTATGTAGAGGTCAATCGCGGTTGAAAAAGAGGCAAGGGAGCTCTTAGCTGGGAGCAAAGGGGATAGAAAAGAATTGGGATTCCACCCCACCTGTTGCGCTCAATCCCGTAGGGTACGAGAACCACTGGTAAAGAAGTGGGGGACGTAAGAACATGTTCCCCCCTTCATTTCACGCCTGGAAGAAACAGGAGGGGAGCAGAGAGCTTTTAGCAGGAGGGAGTTCTTCCCCTTGTCCCCCTTTCAATTCTGTAGAACCTGTGCGATCGCCTGAGAAATCGGTAAACCAGGACAGCGTTCTAACCAGAAAAACTCGCCAACTGGGTTAACCTCAAGAAATACATGACGACCATCAGGAGTCAAAATAATATCAATAGCTCCGTAGTTCAAACCAAATTCTGCCATTAGTTTGAGCAGTTTCTCTTCGACATCTTGAGGCAGAGTGTATGACTCCCAAGCGTCGAGTAAGGCAATTCCCTGTTTGCGCCAATCGTAACGCGCCTTATCCAAAGCTTGAGAATCAACCGCCGCCGTCAGCACACGTTTGCCAACAATAATTGTCCGTAATTCCAATGCCTTGGGGATTTTTTCTTGAAATGTCATTGGGCAGAAACGTAATCCATCGAGGTTGTCCAGATCCTCAGATGAAATTGGATTCGTAAACACAACTTTTTCTCGTCCTTGTTCATCGTAAATGGCGAAGGAAGAGAGCATCTTTGTAATCATTCCCTGCTTACACTCTTGAGCAAATTGCTTCACTGCCACTGAATTATTTGTAGTCAGGGTGCGTGGCGTATCTAGACCGATCTCTCGTGCTATTCGTAATTGCAGTTGCTTATTTTCGGCTCGGCGAATATTTGGCAGAGGATCGAGATGAAAACCCTTAATACTAGCAATCATTCCCTCAATGGTGACGCGAGATTCTTTGAGTGAGGCTTGTCTGAGTTGCCTATCCATCGAGTCGGGAATTTTTGACCCAATTGCAATGCGGCGATACCAAACTGCTGACACTTCATTCAAATCTAATGTCTGGTCTTCGACGCTTAGAGTAACTCGCTCACTTCCAGCATAGTAAACATCTAAGATGATTTCTGTGGGAAATCGGTCTGTGTCAAAACGAAATGCTTTCCCTCCTTGGGCTTCAATTGCCTGAATAACTAGAGGAATACTTTCGTTGTCTTGGCTGTGAGTAATGATTAAAACAGTCACGTCGCTTCGCTCCGAATTAAAAATTAGAAATTAAAAATTAACAAGCCCCTAAATTTATAAAGGCTGTCAGTTGGTTGTGAATTTTTAAGTAAGAGCATTTTGCTTAGGACTTTTTGAAAGTAGTGCATCTGCGATCGCATCTGCGATCGGGTATTCCAAATCTTTCTCCAACATCCCCCACTCTCCTGTAGGATTAATTTCTAAAAAAACGTATTCCCCTGATGGCGTTTTGATGAAGTCAAATGCTCCAAAAATCAGTCCAAACCTTGCCATAAAAGCATCCAGGCAACGGATTAGTTTATCAGGTAATTGATATGGTTGCCAGGTAAGAGTCTCTTTTGTTCCACGTCGCCAATCTTGGGTGGATGCTGCATACTCAGAGGCATCCAGTGCGCCGACAAAGAGATTACCATTCACATACACTGCGCGTAGTTCTAGCTGTTTAGGGATTTGTTCTTGAAACACAACTGGACAATAGCGCAGTGTTTCAGCATCAAGTAAGTCTTCTTCTTTAACGGCGCTGGTATACATGAAAAAAGAGGAGGCTTTCATCCCATAAGAAAGAGGTCTGAGTAGCTTGGCAACCATTTTTCCTTTAACTTCCCCAAAAAACTCTCGTGTTTGTTGAGGATTGTTGGTGACGATAGTCCGAGGTATGACAAGACCAACTTCCGATGCAATTCTGAGTTGGCGTAGCTTGTTTTCAGCTGCACTAATCCGTTGTAAATCATCCACCCAGGTAGCTCTCCTCAGACTGTCCCAAAAGCCATCTAAGACTGCGAGTGATTCACTAGAGCAGGCTGCTTGGAATTGTGGAGCTAATTCTTTACCTAGATCGGGTTGCCAGATCCGTCGCATCCATACTGCTTGAACTTGCTCGGTGTTCAAAGAGCAAGTGCCATATTCCAGTTTATGATTGCTCCCAGAGTTACTGAAATTCGCCTCGATTTGTACTGTCATCGGAAACTTATCAGTATCAAGGCGAAATGGCTGTGCGCCTCGTTTTGATACAGCTTCTGCAACTCTATCTATTGTGAAGTAATCACCACTATGGGTGATTAATAAAACCACATCACGGTCAACGTGCATAAAATATCTTTATTGGGTTCTTGTATTGTTCGTACTGTCAACTATAAAAAAATAAAGCATTAAAAAAGTAAACTTAGTTTTAATGGGAAGCCAACCCCTAGATGGAGCTGGCAAAGCTAACAGTCTTTTTATTCTAAAAATATTGTTCAAAACCGCATCTCTGGTGTACTCCAAAGTATGCAGTTATTGTATTGCCCCTCCATGCTCCTCGCCGTCTGAAGGGTACTTTAGAGTAGTAACTTCATCACTATCAGAGGGATACTTTTCTGTTACTACATCTTCTTGATCGGATGGGTACTTCCGAGTTTCCCTCAATTCACCTTTATGCTTATTGGTTACACCACAACTTCCACCGCTAATCGTTTCTGATTGTTTATCAGATAGCTCTTCAAAGCTTTGCCCTTCTAAAAATCTGGCAAAGAAGGGTACTGCTTGTGAATTTAATTCTTCTGGTTTGTTTTCAGACATAATTTTCTTTTACGGTTAAGTAAAGATAAATTTACACTTAACTCTATGATACTACATAGAATTTCATCTATGTAAGGATAAATTTCATTTGAAATTATTTGTAACATTGGCGTAAAAATACTTTGTCCTTTTTTATCCTCTCACGAATGTTCTTCGCCTTAGCGATCGCTCTACCCTCTGAATAATGCTGTAATCTGTAACCTGAAAGATGCTACAACCAACGTTGTTTTTTTAGCATAGACAATACTTCCAATCACAATTAATGCCATCACACAGATTCCAGCAGGATAAGCCCAAGGTTGCTCTAATTCCGACATATATTTGAAGTTCATGCCATAGAATCCAGACATGAAAGTGATTGATAAAAAATTTTCTATAAATATACTAAAATCCAGTATGGTAATTATTTAAAATTTCTTTAAAAATCAGATAAAAAACATAGTTAATTCCTAAGCGTTCAATATATAGTTCGTTTTTGCAGATTATTAGCTAGAATAGTTAAAGCTTTTAACTTAGTGATTTTAAAGGTGATAATAAAATTATTTGCCAGCACAATATAACCTTAAAATGGTATTACTGTATTGAGTCATAGCTCAAATTTTTTCTCTTTTACCAGATTTAGGGCGAGTAGCTTTCGCTGGTGCTGACTTATTTTGCAGAATTGCAATTTCTCTCTGTGCATCTTGATAACTATCTTTTTCCCCTTGCTGTTGGAATAGTTTTGCAGCTTTTTTGAAATCTGCGATCGCTCCCTGTTTATTTTTCTGCTTGGTGCGAATCACGCCCCGGTTATAGTAGGCTAAAGCATTGTTAGTATTAATTGCGATCGCTCGTGAATAATCTTGATTTGCAGATTTTTTATTTCCCAGTTCGAGATAGGCGTTACCACGGTTGTTATAAGCTACTACATCATTAGAATCTAGTTTCAGCGCTTCGGTGTAATCTTCAATAGCGCCTTTATAATCTCCGAAAGAAAAGCGGTGAATACCTCTGTGGATGTAAGCTGCACTAAATTTAGGATCAATCTGTAAAATAGTGTTGTAATCTTCAGTAGCTTCGACTTGATTTCCCAAATCACTGTAAACATCACCACGATTAAGATAGGCTTCTATGTATTTGGGATTGATGTTAATTGCGTCCGTGTAATCTTTAATGGCTGCATATTTTTGCTTATTAATAGATTGAGTTAAACCTCTTTGATAATAACCTTTAGCATCACTAGGATTCATCTTAATTACTGTATCAAAATCTTGGATTGCTTCAAGTCTTTGTCTGAGGCGACGGCGAAGAATTCCTCGCTGCAAGTAAGCTTCGGTATACTGAGGCTTGAGAGCGATCGCTTTGTTAAAATCTCCAATTGCTGCTTTATTATCCTTCAGTTGAGTACGGGCTAACCCCCGGCCATAGTAAGCAAAAGCATCCTCAGAATTTAAATTAATCGCTTGGGTATAGTCTGCGATCGCTTCTTTGTACTTACCTAATTCAGACAAAGCAAATCCTCGGTCAAAATAGGCATTAGCATCTTGAGGATTGAGCAAAATAGCTTGGCTAGAATCTGCTTGTGCTTGCTCGTAGTCTCCTAATCGATAATAAGCATCACCTCGCCTATTATAAGCCAGGGCGTTTTTTGGATCTAATTCAATCGCCTGATTAAAATCTTCAACTGCTCCTTCATAGTTTCCTGCATCATATTTATTGACTCCCTCTTGGTATAATGTCTGTTGAGCATTTGTTAAAGGTTTTAGCAACCTCAATTGCCACGCTCCAACACCAAGTGTAATACAGCCAGCTACCCCAGCCAGAACTACTAATAATTTTTTCTGATGCTGTTTTTGCCGATCTTGCTCAACATTTGTTATCTTTTTCAGGTCGTCTAAAACTTCCGTTGCATACTGGTAGCGCTTACGATAGTTAAAACGCACCATTCTATTAATAATTATTGCTAATTTTCTGTTAATTTTTAGATTTTTGTTCCACCAAACAATTTCACCTGTCAGCCGATTTTTATGAGTTTGCAAGTTAGATATTTCGTTTCCAGATAAACCTAGAAGTGCTGCGATCGCAACTATACCTAAAGCATATATATCACTGTTGTATTTGAGATTGCCGTTAACTTGTTCTATCGGCATAAATTCGGAATTGTCAACGGTATTAGTGATGGCTTCATTAACAGTACCAAAATTAACCAAAACTAACTTTTTGTCTGATTCACGGCGAATGATATTAGCTGGTTTAATATCCCGATGAATCACGCCATAGCTATGTACAACCACCAAAATTTCTAATATATCTGATAAAAGACTAATTACTTGGTCTTCCCTCAAAGGTTGTCCCTGGATAATTTCGTCAGTTAAAGGATTACCGGCTATGAATTCTTGAACTATATAGAATTCTTCATTTTCTTCAAAATAAGCAATTAGCTTTGGAATTTTATCGTGTTTCTGTCCTACTTTTTCTAAAGTTGCGGCAAGACTCGTAAACAAGCGGCGTAAGATTGTTAAAGTTTGAGAATTCCTACTAGGATAACGTAACTGCTTTACTATAAATTGGCTGTCAGGAAGATTAATATCTTCAACTAGATAAGTTTTTCCTTTTTCACCATCATTGAGAACTTTTAGTATGCGATAATGTCCATTTAGTAAATGATTATTCATCAATATAAATATAGAATTATAAATTGTTTGATTATAGCTTACGTGTTATTACTGTTAAGCTTTAGATATAAAGATTTATTTATTTTAAATAAAATCACCGCATTGCAGAGGAAGAGGGTGGTATCAGCCAAAAGCCGCTCAAAAAACTTAATTTAGTTTGGTGTGGTGGAAGGCGAATTTCGGAAATACTAGCCATGATGGAACAATGGCATCCCAAAGATAGACAGTATATCGCATTGTCAGCCAAAACAATGGCATTGTCAGCCAAAACAATCACATTGTTAGCCGAAACAATCGCATTGTCACTCGAAACAATGGCATTGTTAGCCGAAACAATCGCATTGTCAGCCGAT
>NZ_CAXTNP010000005.1:0-71324 GCF_964245575.1 uncultured Nostoc sp.
GGGGAGATGAAGAAGCAGTTCTGGGGGCAAGGGGGAGAATAAAAAATTACCTCTTTCTCTCTCCCCTCTGCTCCTTGCTTTGTGCCCCTCTGCCTCTTTCCACTCCCCACTCCCTAATACTCCATCCCATTCAATAAAATTTTGTTTTTTCTTTTTCCGTGACTTGCTTGGGAATGCTAAATTAACAAATACTTGCCAAAGGTAGTACTCCCGCAGTTATACCTAAGAGTGGACAAGATTCTGAATGGGAGCTGTAAGCTACTGTGAGCCAATCTGATACACCCAATATTCAAGTTCTCTCTACGGAAGTATCGCAGCTACGCCAAGAGTTGCAACTTCGTGATTCCTTAGTGCAACAACTATCTCAAGAACTCTTCCGGCTGGTAAAGGGTAACACTAATTTTATGCCCCAGCAGCCGGATCTTGAGCGCGATCTGACCCAGTTACAGGCTTTGCAAGAACAACTCCAAGCTGTGGAGCAGCAGGTGGCGTTCTACCAAGAGCAAATTACAACTCGTGACTCCGAAATTTACCAATTGCGACAGTCAGTTCAAGAACTCACCGATCGCAGTCGGATGTTGGAGCAAGTAGTACAAGAGTTGCCTCAAATTTACCGACGGAAGTTTGAAGAGCGGATGAGGCCAGTCAGAGAAAAGGTAGCAATGCTACAACGGGAAAATCGCCAACTACAAGCAGAACTGCAAAGTGTGAGTTACCGTTTAGCACTCAAAACTCGCAATGCTAGTCACAGTGGCATTGATTTGCCAAATTTTCCCCGCCCAGCATCTGACGAAGAAACTAACATTTCAACTCCCCAAAACGTCTAAAGCGATCATTATGGTGGAATTGAACAGGTAAGAAATTGTCGCGACAAAGTGTCTTAGAGACATCTAACTAGTACCGCAAGGCGGAAGTCATGCATTCAACACATTCACGCATTCATCTATAATTGTATTCCAAGCTCTTGCGCCATTTGAAATGGTGAACCAGCGCTGCGGGAGGGTTTCCCTTTGCAGGCGACTGGTGAACCCGAAGGGTATGTTTATTTCCGCGCCTGCTGTACTAGTACACTAAGGCAATAAATAACAACTATCGAGTTATAAATAACGCAAAGGCTGATAGTATAACCTTTCTTACCTCCTGCTTTTTTGCACTAGTTATGTCGGCTATATAACAATTAGTTCAGAGTAATTTCAAAAGCTGGGGAGTCTCACAAATAATTGCATTGTTTTGACCGATTTTGGTCATTTCTTATTTTGCTGCTTTAGTTAGTGCAATGTCTAAGTTAGTAATGAAAAGTTTGTAGTAAGTACAAAGCGTGCTTAGAACATTAGGACTAAAGTCCTTACTACGAACTTGCTTATGCATCAATTTAAACTTGACGCACTAGTAGATGGCTTCCAATAAACAGGTTTATTCATCTGCTTATTGATATTACCTACGTCAAAGCCATGAGTTTGGCTCAAGATTCTTCTCTAGAAAAAAAGAAAATCAGCCTGCTAGCACCAGACCGTTCTCTTTAATTTGAGAATATGAAATAATGCAAATATTGCTTGACTCCACCATCCATCTATAGGTAGATTTATTATTTAGGCTGCTAGCACCAGGCTGTTATCTTTAACGGTGGTAAAAATGTCTTCATAAGTGGGAAAAATTTCAAACACTGAATCTAGTTGGGTAAGTTCCAAAATTAACCGTACAGGATCTTGCACGTTGCATAGAACCAAGCGACAACCACTCTGACGTGCAGCTTTCAACCCTTTTACTAAAGGGACTAACCCAGAACTGTCCATGAAATTAACTTCTGCTAGGTCGATAATCCAGAGTTGATGAGCTTGGGGCACTACTTTAGCCATCTGTTCACTCAAAGTCTTACCGCCTTCCAAATCTATACTTGCTTGGGGTTTAAACAAAATCACTTGAAGTTCTTGTGTGAGAATCATAAATTTAACAGGGTAGTTGGAATACTTGACGAGAAATTGAAAAAAGACATTAATACTTCTTTTCTTTCAACAGCAAAATTACTGTTTTACCCTGATATTTGGGTAATTGCAGTCGTGCAGTTGAGAGTGATTATTTCAGTATTCATGCCGTATAATTTGTGATAACTTTCATCAATATAGGCATAAACGCCTAACAATTTCGGTATCAACCGTATCTTTTACAAGATTTTTATCATTTAACTGGATATTTATAAATTTTTTATAAAAATTTTAATTTGTTTGTAATAAATTATGAAATTTTGGTATGAACCTCTAAAAAATGCATAATTAATAGTAAAAAATTAATAGTTACCGTAAACTATAATTTATCGATTATTCAGAATTAAACTAATGACTCAATGGCTCTATGTAGCGGTTTAATTGACACCCCGTGCATAAACAAACAATGATATAATAAAAGTAAAAATTTGTAAAGACGGTGGTGCGGGATGTCTTTAGAGCTGATTTCACTAGAAAATATCCAGAAAGTCGCCCATACATACGGGTATTGGGCAATTTTTTTGGGAATTTTGCTAGAAAATTTAGGCATTCCCCTTCCTGGCGAAACCGTAACCTTAGTAGGCGGGTTTTTAGCTGGCAGCGATGAACTGAATTTCTGGCTGGTTCTCGGTGATGCAGTTATGGGTGCTGTAATTGGCGGCACTTGTGGCTATTGGATTGGTAGAGTTAGCGGTTGGCCTTTTCTGGTAAAAGTTGGTAGCTTCTTTCGGGTTTCTGAAGTGCGGCTGCTGACTATTAAAGATCAATTTAGTCAAAATAGTGCTAAAGCAGTATTTTTTGGACGTTTTTTGGCATTGTTGCGAGTTTTTGCTGCACCACTAGCTGGTATAGCCGAAATGCCCTTTGGAAAATTCTTTTTATACAACTTTTTAGGAGCAGTTGCTTGGGCTAGCTTGATGGTGACATTGGCTTTTTTTGCTGGCAAAATTGTTTCTTTAGAGCAATTAGTTGCTTGGGTGGGTCAATTTGCGATCGCAGCCTTACTGATATTGGCTACCTTAATTTTTGTGCCCCTGTGGCTAGAGTCTCGCCAAGTTAAAGAAGCGAGTAGTGAAAAGTAAAAAATGAGGAGTGAGGAGTAGAGACGCGATTAATCGCGTCTGTACAAAGTTATTTTTTACTTTTTGTATTTTGCATTTTTAACTCCTAACTCTGCCAATTTTGGATTTTAGATTTCTCCTTCAATCCAAAATCCAAGTTGCGCTTCCAGCGCACCAAAGGTGCGACCCAAAATCTAAAATTGAATGATTGCTAACTTTTAATTTTCTGCGACCAAATACGAGTTGGTAGCCCCCAAACGTAAATAAAGCCTTCAGCAGCTTTGTGATCAAATTGGTCTTCGGCTCCGTAGGTTGCTAAATCAGGAGTATAGAGGGAATTATCACTCGAACGCCCAACTATCGTAGAGTTGCCCTTGAACAACTTGACTCGCACGGTTCCAGAGACTTGCTCTTGTGTCTTTTGAATAAAGGCATCCAGGGCAACTTTGAGTGGACTGTACCACAAACCGTTGTAAACGATTTGGCTGTAAGTCTCTTCAATCCCACGCTTGTAATGGGTGACATCTGCCGTCAAAGTCAAACTTTCTAAATCCCTATGTGCCTGAATTAGCACCAACATTGCCGGTGATTCGTAGATTTCCCGCGATTTGATGCCCACCAGACGGTTCTCGATCATGTCGATCCGTCCGATACCGTGATTTCCTGCCGCCTGATTGAGTTCTTCAATTAGTTCAACTGGCTTTTTAGCTATACCGTTGAGGGTTGTCGGAATACCACCGTGGAAGCCAATTTCGATGTACTCTGGCTCGTTAGGAGTATCAGCGATCGCTTTGGTCATTTCATAAATTTCTTCTGGTGGCTCAAATGACGGATCTTCGAGTAAACCAGCTTCAATACTACGACCGAGCAAATTTTTATCAATGCTGTAGGGAGAGGATTTTTTGACTGGTGAGAGGATACCAAACTTTTCCCCATAAGCGATGGTTTCCTCACGGCTCATGCCCCATTCTCTGGCTGGTGCGAGGATTTTTAGGTTGGGGTTTAAGGCGGTAACTGAGACATCAAAGCGAACCTGATCGTTACCTTTGCCGGTGCAACCGTGAGCGATCGCATCAGCGCCATATTTTTCAGCCGTTTCTACTAATACCTTGGCAATCAGTGGACGAGCAAGGGCAGTTCCGAGAGGATAACGACTTTCATAAAGAGCGTTGGCTTGAATCGCTCCAAAGGCGTAATCTCTAACGAAGCTGTCTTTGACATCCGCCACGAGGGATTCACTTGCACCCGATTTCAGAGCTTTTTCTCGAACTGGCTCTAATTCATCTCCCTGACCTAAATCTGCTGCTAGGGTAATCACCTCTTCCACACCCCACTCCTGTTTGAGGTAAGGGATGCAAACGGAGGTATCCACTCCACCAGAATATGCTAGGACAACCTTTTTGGCGCGACCCATTAATTTCTCCAGTTAGGAAAACAAACAATGAGTCATTATTATATCTAAACAATCCATGTATATTTTATTCATGCAACAACTAATAGGTTAATTAACTGCAAACCCAGACATTACCGTTAACTCTTGTCTGATGCTAATAAAACGATGTAGTAATCCTAAATTATTATGTGAATAACAAGATTCCCTAACTTTTTAGAAAAATTGGGAATCTGAGCTTTGAGATTTTCTAATTTTAAAAATTTGCGGGGTAGATAATCCTACCCCGTTATTCTTGATAATTTGATTTAAGCTTTTGTGCTTGATGGTTTAGAAGATGCTATCTTTTTACCCAAAATAAACTCAACCCGAATACAGACAATCCAAGCATCAAACTTGGCTCTGGAACACTGGTATAAGTGACGGTCTGAACACCTGCACTACTTGAATCGTTCAGATTGATAAAATTTTCGCGGTAGACATTAAAAGCGCTAGGTGTAAAATATAACCCTAACCCTGCTTGGTTAAAAATTGTTCCTGAGAAGTCAGTGAAAACTGACGCTAAAGGATCATCAGCTTCAGTGTATGACTGACCACCATAGCTAGCAGAAATCTTTAAACCTTCTGCGATCGTTACTTCTTGATCGTCTGCTGCTGCTTGGTCAAATGAAAAAGTGCCTGTGAGAGTTTTATCGTCGTTAGAAAAATTATAAGTTACGGCTGCTGCTTGAGCAGGGATAGTCTCCCCTAACGAAAAAATCAAAGCAGTTCCTACCGTTGCAGCTGCTAACTTCTTGAAGATGGAGTCAGTCATTTTTTACCCTTGATAAAGAACAGGTGCAATAGTTTTTTGAGACAGAGACGTGCTTACACACGTCTCTGCAACACAAAGCTTTTCAGTTAGTGTTTAGTGAAGCGGTGTATTAATTTCACGGACTTGCGATCGCAGTTTTCATGGCTTGGAAGATATGACTTTGGTCAACCACACCCCGAACACCAGGGACACTGTAAGTACCAGAGCTATCTTTAATCTGAAAACCTTGTCCTAGCGATCGGGTCAGAGTTGATGCGTAAGCACCTTGGTAGTAAACAGGTACAACGCGGCGGCTATGGCTACCCCAGAGATATTTGTAATTTGGATCAGACCCCCAGAAGTGACCAGCATCAGTAGGATTGTGCTTGACGAAGGTGATGTCCTTGGCGTTATATTTCAAGCCTTTAGCCTGATTTGGGTTAGGATTGGCAGTCAATTTAGAGGCAAAGTCATTATTCAGAGTTAGGTAATGGTCATGGTCAGCAGTAACCAGTAGCAGGTTCTTGCTCCAACCACCATGATTATCTACCCAACTAATTACCTGCTGGACTGCCTTATCAAAATCATTCATGGTACCAATCAGGTTATCCATGTTGTTGTCATGAGCAGCCCAATCGATATCGCCTCCCTCAACCATCAGCCAGAAGCCATCTTTGTCTTTACCTAAAACGGTTAAAGCTGCTTTGGTTAAATCAGCCAAAGTTGGATTTTCGTTAATTTCTTTGGCGATAAAGCTGGCATCAGTTTCACCAGGAGCCAGAGGACGAACAGTATCGGGTGCAGGAGCATTAGGAGCGATGGGATTACCAGCTGCATCAATGACAGGAACACAATCGCCAATACTACCAGTTATTATCTTTCCTGATGGACAGGTAGCCGGAGTTCCAGGCTTGACAACAGAGGTATAAAGTGTGAAGTTACCCAGACCTGTACTGCTGTAGTCACCTTTAGAGGAGCTGGTAGGAATGTTGCCATCTTGTCCACGCGCACCATACAGACCAAATAATCTGCCTCCCTTATTGGGGTCGATTTTAGCAGCCGTTTTTAGGAGTGTCTTAGCTGCATTAGGGCCGCGTTCCAAAAAGGTATAGCCGTAACGATTGGATGTAGGATTATTCTTCAAATGCTGGTAAGTGTCTTCTGTAATATACGTATACTTAAATACGCCATCGGCTGTACTTGTAGTGGCTTGATTTTCAAAATCTTTGGGATGACCGCCACCCAACAAAATATTGGGCTGAAAGTTCAGCAATGTCTGTTGCAAAATGCTGTCTTGGTTGGTCTTGCTGGGGTCGTAAACACTGTCGTACTTACTACGACGATTTACGAAAGAAGCCGCAGCGCCAGGTGTTGCATGGCTAACAGGTACGGAAGTTACCAAGCCTGTAGACTTACCTTTTTCTTTGGCAATTTCCAGGATTGTTTTCAACTTCTTCTCGTAAATGTCTACGCCCATCGCGTTGTTAAAGCTTTTTACTCCCGTATACAGAGTTGTAGCTGTATTAGCAGAGTCGGGATAACTATATTTGATGTAATCTTTGTCATAAGTACCAGAATTAGCAGGGGTCAAAGGAACCCAAGGAACAGGGCCGCCCTTACTGATGTCATAACCTGACAGATTACCATTCTCTAAGCTATTGCCATCAGCTCGATTGCCAGGATTAAAAGGAGTAGGCTGGAATGAGAAGTTGGGACGAATAGGACTTGCACCAGTGAGTGGATTAGACCCATCTAAAGCAGAGTTAGTTGTTAGATGGGGTTGGTCTGTTGGGTTGGCTGGTGTATTTCCTTGAATTGTTGTGCCGTAAGTAGTCACCAATCCATATCCACTTAGCTTTTGGAAGCTCAGACCTGAGCCTTTACCACTTGTGTAAAAAGGAGCGCCTTTGGCAACGGCTGCGGCCCGTGCCATATTCCAACCCATACCATCGCCAATCATGATAATTACGTTAATTCCATTACCAGCGGCCATAGTCGGCTGAAAAACAGAATTACCAAATACCAGTAGAACGGTGCAGAGGAAGCCAGCCATAGTAAAGGCTAGAAATCGCTTGTACTTTTGCAAAAATGAAATCATTGCAGTGTGCCTTAAAGTTTATTGAGTAAGTGTTAGCCGTTAATACTGATAAAAATTGGGTTCTAGATGACTAGCACCAAAATCTGAGTATGTAGCAGTCACATCTGGCACAGTTGAGGCTGTAGCTTGACTTTGGTCAGAGGCGGTTGCTGGTTGTTGATTTGATGTTCCTAAGAACAACAAAGCTGCCATAACCAGACCAGATATAAACCAAACCAAGGCGCGTTTGTACTGTTTCAGTATTGAAATCATTTTGGATTTTTGAATTAGAGTAATCATTAGGAAACCTCTTAGTAAATAACCAAGTTACAATCAGCGATCGCTATGCTTTGACAATTGGCAAAAATGTCAACAAGCATTATATTTAAAAATTATTTAAAAGCTAAATTTAGATAAAAAATTGAGAAACCATACTAATAATTATCAAAACTATCTATTTAGCTAGGTTCTAGATTTTAATTTGTTTTATTGGCAGATAACTTAAAAACTAAATCTTGGTTAAATAAAGGATGAATTTGTAGCGCTGAAGGTTTTATACAGCTAGTTAACTGCAAAGTTATCTCAGCAATATTAAAAGTTTTTCGGATGTGAGTTTCCAACTTAGTAAGTAAGCGATCGCGTTCCTGGATAGTTATACATTCAACTGTCAAATTGGTACAAAGCATTACCTTGTCTAAGCTAATTGTCCAGATGTGAAGTTTTTCTACTTCAACAACACCAGGAAAAGATTTGAGAGATATTTCCACCTCAACAGGGTCTATTGATTCCGGTGCATACTCCAAAAAAATCCTTAAACTTTCTTGCACTAAAGGTAAAGCACTCAAACCCGTAAAAGTTGCAACGACTATACTAATAGCAACATCTGCCCACCACCAATCCCAAAGATGAACTGCTAAAGCAGCTATAATTACGCCAACAGAACTAACAGTATCGGCGATGACATGAAGCAAAGCTCCCCGCAGGTTTAAGTCGTTGTGAGTGTGGGGATGAAGTAAAGTAATATTGAGCAGATTGACCATTAAGCCTAATACTGCTATTGCTAACATTGGTAAGCCTAAAATTGCTGCTGGATGTTGCCAGCGTTGAATAGCTTCAAATACGATAAAAGTAGCGATCGCAAGTAAACCTAATCCATTCACCAAAGCTGCTAAAACTTCGATACGCTGATGTCCAAATGTTGCTTTTTTATTAGCTGGTTGCTGTGCTAAAAAACTAGCAAGTAGCGATATCACCAAGGCTGTAATATCCGATAGAATGTGTCCTGCATCCGCCTGTAAAGATAGACTTTGACTCCATAAACCCACACTCCACTCAGCAACAAAAAAAATAGCGAGTAAACCTACTGTTATCCACAAATTTTTTGCTTTTTGGTAATTATTAACTACTTTTACACAATCATCTGCACATCCACACCATTGAAGTGAAAGCATTACTCAAAAAACCTTTTTACAGTACAGTAGTAGCTTCAAAAATTATCACCAACCGTATTTGTGGTTAGGATTTTCTCAATTCGGAATTTATATCCTCAAATATTGTCTTTGAACAAGCTATGCTGAAATACTTTGTTTTCTATACTTTTTTATAAAATTACTCACCAATATCTTCTGAAAATATGTTTTTTTAGATTCATTAGTATGTGAATACTATAAAAAAATTTATCCCGCTTAATTTAAGAAATGGTAATGCTTTTGTTAAAAATGAAAAATTAAAGTAAATTAACACTTATAATTTCCAGCAAACTTAGTACCAATCATCCTGTATGAATTTGTTACTAGTTACACATAAGTTTATTGGTAATCAAAACTTGCGATTAGCCTCCGAGTTGATATTATAGAATGATAATCATTATTTAAAACCTAATGATGTAGGTAATAAATATTTTTTTGATACGCAAATAGATATCTATAAGATGCGAATACAATTATCAAGTATATGAGCTTCTAATTTGTATATTCACTTATTACCAATACAGTTAGTTTAATCATTTTCATTTTTCAAAGTTCCTCCCGGTTCAGCCTGTACCAGAACCTATGACTCTTGGTGGTATAGCGAGCACTGGAAAGTAATATGGGCAGATTTACCATTTCCGTAACCAGAATTATCTAAGGAACAGTGTCAGCGTCACATCTGTCCTATCCTGGAGATGGATAAATAGTGTTGTGGGTGAGACTGTGTTTTTCAGCGTTGTGATACCGACTTATAATCGCCAACCGATTTTAGAAAAGTGCCTCCGCGCTTTAGAGGTGCAGGAATTAAGTAAGTCAAGTTCGGTTACTGATTACGAGATTGTCTTGGTGGATGATGGTTCTACTGATGGCACATTGGAGTGGTTAGCAGCACACAAAGAAGAGTTTCCACATGTACGCTGGTTTCAGCAAGACCATGCTGGCCCTGCTGCGGCTCGAAATTTGGGGGTAGAACAGGCGCTGGGAGATACGATTATATTTATTGATAGTGATTTAGTAGTGCTGAATAATTTCTTACATGCTCACGCTGAGGCGCTAGTGCAAGGAAAGGAGAAATTGGGGAGCGATCGCTTTTTTACTTACGGTGCAGTTATTAATACTTGTAATTTCAACAACCCAACGGCTGAACCCTACAAAGTAACCGATTTTTCCGCAGCTTTTTTTGCTACGGGAAATGTGGCAATCCCTAAATATTGGCTAGAGAAAGCTGGACTTTTTGACACTAGTTTCCAACTTTATGGCTGGGAAGATTTAGAACTAGGTGTGCGACTGAAAAAACTAGGTTTGACACTAATTAAATGTCCCGAAGCCGTCGGCTATCACTGGCATCCACCATTTAAATTAGAGCAAATTCCCCGATTGATTGACCAAGAAATTCAACGCGGACGTATGGGAGTTTTGTTTTATCAAAAGCATCCTATATGGGAAGTGCGAATGATGATTCAAATGACTTGGCTGCATCGTTTACTTTGGGGGATTTTATCACTCAATGGTGCGCTGAATGAACGGACAATGGCTCCATTGTTGCAATGGCTAATTAATTTAGGTAAACCACAATTAGCTTTAGAAATTGCCCGAATTTTTCTTAACTGGTATAACGTTAAAGGTGTTTATCAAGCTTATGCTGAAATGCAGCAAGCATCGTGATTAAAAAGTAATGAGTACAGAGTTAGGTATAACACACAAGTAAAATTACAAAATCCCTTTTCCTAATACCTTACGCTTCAAAACCAGTATCCGAGGTCTTGCTCCTGTACCTGAAAAACCTAAACCTTCGCGGAAGATTTCTGGCATATAAAATCGTGCCTCGCTATCCTTTTCCTTATCTTCGTAAATAACCCCCATTTCCTCTAGCATTCTTACTGTCGGCTGATCCATTTCAAATTGTTCTACGTCAAAAGGAATTTTTCGTTCAGAAGGGGGATATTTAGGTAGTATTTCTTCAACCCAAGTTTTGAAAGATGGATATTCTTCCTTAGCTTCTTCCACCTTCTTTTCACTACATGGCTTAAGAGCGCGGCGAATAGCTTGAGGAGGTAAAATACGGCTGGTAGACCACTTTTCAAATTGCACTTCTTTAGTTATTTCTACAGTAATATCGGCTGCATGAAACAAAAAACGAACAATATCTCTCGCTTGAAGCCTACCATTAAAATCTGTCAAAGCTGCAAATATCCAGGAAGCTGTATATGCTTCTTTAGAGTTATCTGAACCTAGCCTTTTACCCCACAATTTTTCTAATCGCTCTATAATATTCTGTTTATTTAAACTGTTAATCTCTACTAGAGATGCATCTATTACTTGAGACTGGCTGCATATCCAAAAGACTAAACGTAGAAAAGAATCTTGATCCCAAGATAGATCATAAGAAAGGTAAAGATTTTCAAATTGTTTTAAGTTTTGAGTAATTGTATAACGCAGAAAATCACGGCGCAGAAAAATTATTACCCCAAGGTTAGACTGCCTAATTTCTGATAATCTCTTTGGCAAATCATCAATCAAAGCTTTTAAGGCAATTTTTTCTTGATTGCTGGATGCAATGTTTGAGAATATATCCTCTAATCCATCAAACAGAAAGATAATACGTAAGCCTCTATCTTTCAAATCACGATTTATGATGTTAAGAATATTAAGACTATGTGTTTCAGGATTCACACCTATAGCTTTTGCAATTTGACCAATCCAGAATTCCGTCCATTCTGGTTCACTCCAGTTTTCAGTTGCAATTGATCTTTTTATTCTATCCACATATTCTGAAAGTATAAACTCAGGAACACTATCTCCCAAAGCTAATCTCACCTCCTTTCTAGCTTCGTTAATCACAGTTTTTGCATTATCTTTAATGTTACTTGATTCAAGGAAAGGAAAAATATGTGTTTTTAGCTGTGATTCTTGAATAGTATTATCTATACGATTCAAAAAACTTTCCCAGTATTTAAAACGTGATAACTGTATATAGTTAAACGTTTTTCCTGCACCTTTAGCTCCAATTGATACGACATGAGGTAATTCATCTCGAAAATTAGTCGCTAAATTCTTCAATGGTTCCGTTACTAATAAATCTTCTCCCCGGCCTTGTTCAGCATACTCATATTGCTGACACAAATCTCTGAGTCTACGAACCTCAACAATTACCTGATGCTCTTTTATAGATTTTGACTTCAATTCCTGATCATTGGTTATAAACAACTGTTCTTTAGCCCACTCATTTGCTACATTCATTACTGAAGTTGGACTTAGTTTTAAGCGGGAATCTTCCCAATTGTTAATATATAGTAATTCTTGGGCAAAATAGGTTTCTTTTATTTCTAATCTTGTAGCATATAAATTATCTTCTTCAGGCTGTGCATAAGCAGACTGAAATCTCACCAATGCATCTTCAAAGGCTGGTAAAGACTTTAGTTCTGGCATTAACATACTAATTAATAAACACGGCTCGTAATAGCTTTTATCATCAACTCTTTCTTCTGGCGGTGCAACTCTACCAATTTGCTCTAAAACAAGACTTGTACCTATGACTGATTGCTCGGTGATTGTTGTCACAAGAAAGCGTTGAATTCTGGGATCAAAAATGATGGGGCTGGATATTTCACTCAAACCCGCTCTCAAATCAATGAATACATAGTCAGCACCAACAGCCTTACCTAGACTATGAATAGCATTGCCCCATTCCCAAGCTCCGTCTGGACTTCTAACTAACTGCTCTGGCAGAATAGGTGTATCTAATACCTGATCATCATCAAGACAGGCAGGTAAAAAATAGACAGTTGATTTTCCTTCATATTTAGAAGATTTTTTAACTTCTCTGGCAAACAATGAGAGTGTTTGTTCTCTTTCAATAGGAGAATAGTGATAAACTTCAAGAAAATCAATTAAAGAAACAGATGGTTGCTGCTTTTCTGAACGATTCCAATAGGTAAGACCAGGAGCTTCTAAATCAGCATCAATAACCAATACATTAATAGACAAATCTAGTTCTTTAGCTCTATCCAGTACAGCAAAAAGATGCGCTGCTAAATTCAATGTTCTACCTACACCACCCTTGAAAGAATAAAAGGCTACTAAATTAGGCTTTTCAGTATATGCATCTGGAAGTTTAACTTGTCTTTCTATTACACTTTCTGTTTCTGAATCATTTTCAATATAAGCAATTTCTTCCCAAAATGGACGTATAGAAATATCGATTGCAGATGCTTCTTCTCCGAGAATAAATTCCACTGGTAATGTAGCATCACCAAGGTCGAGTTGTATAAGAGACTGATCTTCTTGATACCAGTCGCCAAACCATTCTTTTAAGGTATAGTTTGCATTTTCTATACTCTGGTCGTTTTTCAGACCAATTTCTAAAGCATCTGAGAAACAACGAATTCTTAATACCCCATTTGGTAGTTTGCTGCCATAGTGGGTTTTACGACAAATAGTTCTTCTAACATCAAGCCATGTCAGTAGCCTTAGAGATTTCATAGTCTTTCAAGTTCTCCATTAATCCATTTGACAATTTCTAACAATTTATTTTCTAATTCTTCATCAGTTGTATCTGCTAATGAAGAGCATCCACCATATCGCCACATTTGGTTAACTTCTCCAGGAGTAAATTTTCTTTCATCATCCTTGCCACTTTTACCTTTTATTGGTTTCATACTTAACTGTGCTGGTAATTTCAAATTGTTGCCAGCAGATAAACAATCTAGTAGTTTGTTCACATCATGCTGGCATTTCTCAATATCTCTACATAAATCGGTACGATTTGTTCGCCGTTTCTCTCTCCGCATCAAAACTGCTTTCAAACCACATTCAACTGCATAAAATAAGAGTAACCGATGAGCGTTAGTTCGTGGTGTTATACAAGAAGCAGACCAATTATCTCGCCAAGCTTTCTCTATTTCTCTATCTGTAAACGGAATTACCATTATGCTATTTACAGTCTAAGTAACTACGAATAAACTCAGATATATTATGTCAAAATCGCCCCACCCATCAATCGCTCATACCGATATTTCAACTCTTCTTTCATCAAATACCAGCGCTCTAAAGTTGCATCCGTCTCTATTATTTTCTCTGCTGCTTGCCGCGCTAAAAGTAAAACTTCTTCATCTTCAACCAAGCTTGCTAAGGTAAAATCTGGCACTCCAGATTGACGAGTTCCCAGTACTTGCCCTGGCCCACGAAAACGCATATCCATCTCTGAGATGAAAAAGCCATCCTGAGATTGTTCCAATACCTTCAACCGTTGTTGAGCATCAGGACTCCTAGAACTGCTCATCAACAGACAGTAAGACTGAGCCGCGCCACGACCAACGCGCCCCCGCAGTTGGTGCAGTTGCGATAAGCCAAATCGCTCTGCATTTTCAATGAGCATAACCGTAGCATTAGGTACGTCTACACCAACTTCAACAACAGTAGTAGAAACCAAAATTTGTGTTTGGTTATCACGAAATTTGGTAATCGCTTCATCCTTGTCGGCTGAACTCATACGACCATGTAGCAGCCCTACTTGAAAGTCAGGAAAAATGCTTTCTTGTAACTTTTGATGCTCCTCCACAGCCGATCGCAGATCCAGTTTTTCTGATTCTTCTACCAAGGGCAAAACCACGTAAACTTGTCTACCTTGAGCAATTTCTCGGCGGATGAGGTCGTAAGCATGGTTGCGTTGCTGACCTGACAAGACTGTTGTCTGAATCTTTTGTCGTCCTGGCGGTAACTCATCAATTTGGCTCACATCCAAATCCCCGTGTATCGTCAGAGCCAAGGTTCTGGGAATCGGGGTAGCTGTCATAGTTAACACATGGGGTTGCTCACCTTTTTGCTGCAAACGCGCCCGTTGTTCTACCCCAAAGCGATGCTGCTCATCTATGACCACTAAGCCCAGTTGATGGAAGTTTACGGGGTCTTGAATCAATGCATGGGTTCCCACTAACAGAGGTAATTCACCAGTTCCTAACTGAGAATGTATTTGTCTTCGTTTAGCAGTTTTAGTAGAACCTGTCAGTAATTCCACTGGTAAATGCAAAAGGTTAAACCAACTAACTAACTTGCGATAATGTTGTTCTGCCAAAACTTCTGTGGGAGCCATCAGCGCTGCTTGGTAGCCAGATTGAATTGCTGCGAGGATAGCCAGTACAGCGACGACAGTTTTACCAGAACCGACATCGCCTTGCACCAAACGATTCATTGGTACAGGTTTCTGTAAATCGTTGAGGATGTCGTTGAGGACTCGTTGCTGTGCGCCAGTGAGTTGAAAAGGCAGTATTTCATGGAATTTCTCTACAAGTTGACCTCGTGGAACGAGGATGGCGCTGGTTTGAATCGCCCTTGCTTGCTGCTGACGTTGCAATAACCCAAGTTGCAGGTAGAAAAATTCATCAAATACTAGGCGACGACGGGCAACTTGCAGGACGGCGCTATCATTGGGAAAATGGATATTAGCGATCGCATCTTTCAATTCCATCAAACCATACTTCTGTCGCAAACCATTTGGCAAAGGGTCTTTCAGGTGAGCCGCAGCAGGTAAAGCAGCTATTACCGCCTGTCGCACTGTATTCGCCACCACGCCTTCAGTCAGCCCATAAATTGGCACTACCCGCCCAATATTCAGCGACTCAATGGTATCTCCTGGATTTGCCAAAACCTCTAATTCTGGATTATCTAGTGTCAAGCCGTATTTACTTTCTTTTACCAACCCACACGCCGCTAAAATACTACCCACTGGATAACGGCGTTTTAAACTTTCTTGCCAAGCGCGACTGCTAAAGCGCGTACCTGCATAAAAACGACCAATTTTGATTTGACCACTGTTATCTTTTACGACCAGTTCTAAAATTGATAACTTCTGATTTTTAGGGCTAGTAAAGCAGTTGCAACGCTTCACTGTAGCCACTATTGTCACCGTCTCACCTGCCTGTAACTCGCGGATATTCACCTGACGCGCATAATCAATGTGGTCACGAGGATAGTAGAAAAGTAAATCGCGGACGGTGTGTAAACCAAGCCGTGCCAAATTACCAGCTTTTTTGAAGCCTATTTCTGGTAAATCGCTGAGTTTTTGGTCAATGTTCGGTGCAAGCCTCCGACTTACCTCAGTGATAATTTTAGATTTTGGGTCGCACCTTTGGTGCGCTGGAAGCGCAACTTGGATTTTGGATTGATAAATTCTCCCTTGCTCCCCTGCTCCTTTGCTCCTCTGCTCCCCATGCTCCTCTTGCTGTAGTTGCGAGAGATACCTACGAGTCTCTGCTACTAAATGTTGTCTTTCTTCTTGTGCGAGATGTGGATAACTAGCAAATTGCACCGCTAGTCCTTGCCAACGGCGGCGTTCAGTTTGGGGTAAGCCTGTTGGAAATTTGCCCAAAGTCAGGCTAAGAAATTCACTGAAGCGGTATTGTCTGCCCACCAAGTCTGTAAAGCCGCGTTCGGCTTCTATTGCCAAGGCTTTGTGCAATCGTATCCAATCTGGTTTTTCATTAGTCATTGGTCAGCAGAGTTAGGAGTTAGGAGAGGCGATTAATCGCGTCTGTACAGGAGTGAGGAGTACAGACGCGATTAATCGCGTCTGTACAGGAGTTAGGAATAAATAACTCATAACTTATAATTCATAACTCATAACTTTATTCAAACCAACTAGCACGCCATGCAGCTTCAGCTTCAGCGATCGCTTTTTCTCGATGTTTCTTTTGATACTCTCGTCCTAGCTTGTTTAGCTGAACTAAAATACTGCGGATTTGCCTGCGCTCAGAGGAGAGTGTTACATCAGCAAATTCAATTTCTCCTAACCGCAGGTTAATAGCCATAATTTGCGTCAGTCCAGAATCTTCTGACTGCTGCTCATTTTCAATTTCAATTACTAAGTTTAATAAGTTGGGTGGCCCTGGCATGGCCTCACCAGACGCTTCTGATGCCGCCGCAGCCGCAGCTGCTAAAATCGGTTCTGGTAATTTTTTCGGTAATACTCCAGATTTTTGTATTAAAATATTAGCATCATGCGAAAGTTTTTTCAGTATTTCTTGCATGACCTCTTCTAAGTTCTGTTGCCATTTTACTAGTTCTATAGGATTATAGGTGTCGGCGGTGAAAGACTGAGAATTAGAGGTATCCAGAAGTCCAGAAGATAAAGAGGATGTTACTTCCTCATCCCTCTCATCCCTCTCATTTTCCCCAACTTCCTCACTTTTTATACAACCAAGCAACTGCTTTGCAGCCACTTGACCCAACTTGCGGATGGCTTGTTGCAATTGTTGACGCTGATTCAATGACAAATGCAGAAAGTTTTCAGGATAGCCCTGAGTACAAAGGTGGTAACTCGCCAGAATCAACTGTTTTCGTACAGCTAGCCCCAAGGTGTTTAGATAACTAGCATAAGCGTTTTGTAGTTCTACTGCGATCGCCCGAATCGCTTCTTTTATTGCTGCAATATCCCGTTCAATTCGCTCGATTGCTCTTGCCATATCTTTTTGTTCTTGTCCATGTGAACTATTACATAGTACAAATGTACAAATTTATTTTAGGATAACTTTCCAGAGGATTTTAGATTTTAAATTAAATGCGATATTTCGCGTCTCTACTAAAAAAATACAGGTCAGGCTATTTGCTTGACCTGTCCTTTAAGCAGTTAAGAATTAAGAATTATGAATTATAAAGCAACTTCCTATTAACTTTTAACTCCTGTACAGACGCGATTAATCGCGTCTCTACTTATATTACTTACTGCCCATTTGTGCAGCGACTTCATCAGCAAAGCTAATTTCTTGCTTTTCAATGCCTTCGCCGAGTATATAGCGGACAAAGCGGGTCACTTGAATCTCTTCGCCTAATTGCGCCTTTGCTTGCTTCAAGAGGTCTTCCACGGAAATACTCTGATCGCGAATGTAAGGCTGATCGAGCAAAGTCAATTCTTTCAGGCGTTTTTCAATCCGTCCCTGAACAATCTTTTCTTTGATGTTATCTGGCTTGTTCGCCAAATCATCCTTGCCCATTTCAATATCTTTTTCCTTTTGGGCAACTTCGGCGGGAATTTGGTCTACGCTCACATACTCGACATTTGGACAAGCCGCAACTTGCATTGCAGTATTCCGTGCCAAAGTTTGGAACTCTTGATTGGTAGCTGCTGACTCAGTTTGAGAACCGAGTTCTACCAATACACCAACTCGACCGCCAGTGTGAATGTAGCTGTCTACTACACCTTGCGTGCCTTCTGCTAGTGCAAAATTCACAAAGCGACGCACTTGGATATTTTCACCGAGCGTGGCAATGGTTTGCTTGATGAATTCTTCTACAGTTGCATTTTCATTATCAATATAAGGTTGAGCCAACAAAGACTCAACACTATTAGCAGTCGCTGCTTGCTTTGCTAGATTCTTAACTAAAGCTTTAAAAGCCTCGTTACGAGCAACAAAGTCGGTTTGGCAGTTGACTTCTATGAGTACACCCACTCGACCACCGGGCTGAATGTAAGTGTCTACTAGACCTTCTGCCGCAATGCGATCGCTTTTTGCCCCCGCCTTAGAGATGCCCTTTTTTCGTAGCCAGTCTGCGGCTTCTTCTACGTTGCCTTCAGTCTCTATCAGCGCCTTTTTGCAGTCCATCATGCCGGCACCAGTTTTTTGGCGTAGCTCTTGGACGAGTTTTGCAGATATTTCCGCCATGTTGCCTCAATTCCTAACTTGACCTCAAGTTGTAATCGTTCACGGGTGTTGAGTATTTCTATCTTACTCAGGGCTGGGGGAGAAAAAATAATCAAGTTATAAGGTATGAGTTTTTTCGCCTCTACCTTAGCCTCCGATTTGCCGTTCTTCTAGGGCGGCTTGCTGCTACTCTGCCAGCCACCGCCCTCCAACGGAGCACTTGCTTCACCCCTGCTTTACTTATTCCTCTGTTTCCTCGTCGGGAATTACGGCGTCAGTATATTCGGTTTCTTCGTAGTCATCGTCATACTCACCGCCGTCGTAATCTTCGTAATCATCTTCAGCCTCAAGCTGACCGTGACGACCTTCATAAATGGCATCTGCCAATTTTCCGACTATCAGCTTAATTGACCTGATAGCATCGTCGTTTGCCGGGATGGGGATATCTACTACATCGGGGTCACAGTTTGTATCCAGCATGGACACAATCGGAATATTCAGCTTTTGGCATTCTTGAACTGCGTTATATTCCCGCCGTTGGTCTACAATTACCACGATATCGGGTACTTTCCGCATTGTTTTAATGCCGCCTAAGTATTTCTGAAGCTTCGTCATTTCCCGACGTAGCATTGATGCTTCTTTTTTCGGTAATAAATCTAGTGCGCCAGTTTCTTCACGGCGTTCTAAATCTTTCAGACGGTCTACCCGTGTTTTGATGGTTGCCCAGTTGGTCAACATTCCGCCCAACCAGCGTTGGTTAATGTAGTGGGAACCACAACGGCTGGCTTCTTGGGCAATAATTCCAGCTGCTTGGCGCTTAGTGCCGACAAAAAGAAATTTCTTCCCTTGTTCTGCGTGCGATCGCATGTAGTTGTAAGCATTATCCATCAACTGGGCAGTTTGCACCAAGTCGATGATATGCACACCATTGCGGGAAGTATAAATGTAAGGAGACATTTTTGGGTTCCAACGTCGGGTCTGATGCCCAAAGTGAACCCCTGACTCCATCATTTGAGCCAATGAAACTACTGGCATATATTTTTCAACTCCGATTCGGGTTAAACCTCCATCCAAGTGTATTTCCCAATCGGGAAACACCCGAATTCTTAGATGTGCGAGATTAGTTAACCATACTAGGTTAGCATATTCCGAAGAGTTGTAGTTGCTCGACAGAGTGACGGCGATAAAATAGTTATGTAGGACGGGCGTAGCTACAGCGTAGCTACAGCAACTTCTGGAATTACACCCTGTATGTTACTGAATAGTATCAGGGTCTACATTGAGCGATCGCAACCTTGCCTTTAACTGTTCTATCTGCAATTCTGCCTGCTCTGCTCGTTGGCGTTCCTGTTCTGCACTACGAGATTATTGTAGAACAACTCTACTTCTCTCTAACTTGAGATGTGCAAGCTTTTCAAAATATAACTAGATAACTCACAAAATCCTTCGCCTTCGGCAGCGTTAGTAATATAAGCAGGGTGATATTTCAACTGATTCACATATTCCAGTACGTTTGCCACGCCTACAGAAATAGGAAAATAACGCCGATCAAATAAACTTTCATCATTGGGGCTATCGCCCACAGTGACAATTTGTTCTGGTGAGTACTGGGGTAAATATTCGCGCAAAACTTGCAACAATCCCACAGCTTTATCTTGCCCTTGGGGTTTAATGTGACACTGCACGTTGCTATAGGTAAATCCCCAACCCATTTGTTGACAGAGATTGTCTAGGGTTTGTAGTTCATCTTCACGCAAACCAGCTACATCAAAAGTCCAATCGGTGATCCGAAAGCGATTATCAGCAGATTCTTGGATTTGGGGAAATTTAGTTTGTAAATTCTCAAAAGTCGTAGCCAAGTGCTGGCGATGTTTAGCTAAATCGGGAATGGATGTTAAAACTACTGGTTTCTGGTTTGCAGGTGGAAAGTACAAACCGCCATTTTCTGCCATAGCACCTGCCACTGGCATAATCGCACTCAATCCACTCACCCACCCAGCAGAACGTCCGGTGACAATCAGCACCTTAATGTCAGCTGCCGCTAAATCTTCTAAAGCTTGCAGCAATGCGGAAGTAAATTTTCCTCGTCTAGTCAAGGTGCCATCCATATCTGTGGCTATCAGACGAATATGAAGACAGTTTGTAGATGAAAACTCAGACAGGGCAGGGATACTCTGGTGTCTGGACATACGTAATTTGTAAAAGGCTGTAAAAAATATTAATGATACAGCAAGATGGCATTGAAAATTTGGGCATCCTAAACATCAGGAGTCAAGTTTTTCAGTTTCCAACCATGCCCACTTCGATGTTTCTTGCCCAAACCCAACAAGGAAAGCCTAAAAAAGCATCCCAGGAAGTGCCAGCAAGTAATCCTCAAATACCAGTATTATTGCTGGCAACTTCTGGAGGACTGGCTTTAGCTGTGATTGCAATGATAGTGTATAGTAAGCTCCAGAAGAATAAGCTGGAGAAAAAAGTTAAGTTTGAACAATTCCGGGCGCGAGAATTAGAGAAAAAGTTTAAACTGGCGCTGGAAACGATTCGCAAAATGGAAACTAATCCCGATTTGGTCAATTCACGGGACTTTAACCTGGATTATCTGCGAATGCGGATGGCAGAAGAGGTGTTTCATTTTGCAATCCTTAATCAAGTGAAGATTCAGATCAAAGAAAAAGTTACTCAAGCCCTGCGTCCAAATCAAGCACAACTTGGATCAGTCGGAATTGCTAATAGCGCTGCACGGCAAGTAGATGAAATTTTTGATGTAGAGTATGAGACTGGTAGCCCGCCGAACTGTGCTAAAAGAGTACTATTTCGGATTCAAATCCGGTTAATGAAGTTACCGACGCAAGCGACTTCTGCAACTATTAGTCAAATTATTGACTGTATAGAAACTTACCTAAGCCCTATGGAAGATGAAGATAGTTGGCAACCAACAATTCAAGGTCGGATTGCTACTATGCATTGGGATCAAAAAGCTAAACCTACGCCTCTACTGGTGCTGGAGCAATCTAATGAAGGCGTGAATGTGACTTTTCGTACTAATCGCCAATCAAACACCCCAACTTTGCCAAACCAACCTAGAATGAAAAAATCAGGTTCGGCTAAACAATAAATTATGGCTGTCATTAGTCATTAGTGATTAGTCCTTTGTAGATACAAATGACTAATGAGAAAGAATGATTCTTATGAGTAAAATGGCTATGTTTATTTGCGTCACAGCTTAGTTATCAGTTGTGATTTATCACTTTGGAATCATGACTGAATAGCTGTATTGGGGGAATTACGGGTTAAAAGACCATCTTCCATTTCTACGATGCGATCGGCTATATCTAAAATGCGGTTGTCGTGTGTCACTAATAAGATAGTAGTTCCCTGATTTTTGGCCAGACTCTGCATTATTTCCACAACATCGCGTCCTGATTGTTTGTCTAATGCTGCTGTTGGTTCGTCTGCTAGCACCAGTGGGGGACGATTCACCAAGGCGCGAGCGATCGCAATTCTTTGTTTCTGTCCTCCAGAAAGATTGTCTGGGTAGTAATCAACTCGTTCTTCTAGACCCACAGACCCCAGCATGGCTTTTGATTTAGCCACTGCTTCTGTTTGAGAAATATTATCATTCAATTCTACCGCCATTTGCACATTTTGCTTCGCTGTCAAAAACCCTAGCAAATTGTGAGCTTGGAAAATATAACCAATGTTGCGTCGCATCTGCACCAGTTTGTTTTGACTGACGCCAATGAGTTCTTCACCTAAAAATTTTAAACTTCCCTCTTGTACAGACCGCAAACCACCAATTAAGCTCAGTAGTGTGGTTTTACCTGAACCTGATGGCCCGGTCATAATTACAATTTCACCTGGATATATTTCTAAGTTTATGTCAAATAATATCTGTTTTCTCAGTGCCCCTTTGCCATAGTAGTGGTTGAGATTTTTAATGGCAATTACAGGTTCTTTTTCTATCATATTTTTATGAGTTACAAGTTAAGAGTTTTGAAACGTAACTGTAGTGCCTACAAAAAATCCAGCTTTCTTAATTATTGATTATAAACTATATTTTTTTATAAGAACTTTTAATTAATATTGACTTAATTAAAAGATATCTGCTGGATCGGCAGAACTTAATTTGCGGACTGCGATCGCACCAGAAATAATGCACATCAGCATAGTCAAAATCAACACCATTACCGCCCGATCGAAACTCATGAAAACTGGTAAAAGTGTTGCACTTCTGGCGCTATTATACATAAATAAAGCAAAAACTATTCCAGGAAAATATCCTAAAATTGCTAATAATAAAGCCTCTTGAAGAATGACTGTCAATAAATAGTTTTGTGTGTAACCTATTGCCTTGAGAGTAGCGTACTCAGCTAAGTGATCTGCAACTTCTGTATAAAGTATTTGATAAACTATCACAGTCCCTACAATGAAACCCATGACAGTCCCTAATGTAAAAATAAACCCAATAGCTGTACTATTTGCCCAATAATTCCGCTCAAAATCAATAAATTCTTGCTTGGTTAAAACATTTACTTCATTAGGTAAATACTTTCGTAATTCTTGGGCAACAATGTTAGCATTAGCTCCCGGCTTTAATCTAATTAGCCCAATATCAATTAATCCTTTTTGACGATTACTGAATATTCGCAGAAAGTTAATATCACTCGTAATTAAATTACCATCTGCGCCAAATGATGCTCCTAATGTAAATAGGCCTTCAACTTTAATTCGCCGCCTTCGCACTTCTGCTGTTACAGTCTTTTTTTGTTCATAATTAGCAGCAATTGGGCCATACTCTACTCTAGAAGAACGGTCAAATAGAACTACATCAGGTAGTTTAAGTTTATCTAAATTCTCCTGAACTCCAGGTAAGTTAACTATGTTAGTTTCTGGGTTCATTCCAAATATCAGAATACTACGAGGGCGGCCTGTTACAGGATTTTTCCAAATTGTAAAGTCTAAATATATCGGATGTACTGATTGGACTGCGGGTAACTCTAAAGCTTTATATAACCGTCTTTGAGAAAAGCTCCTCATCGCCAGAACAGCGCTAGATTGACTGTTAATTAAAACAATATCGCCTTGCAAGCTGTTATGGAATCGAACATTACTATAATACAAAGCATCCCGAAAACCGAGTTGCATAAACATTAAAATATCAGCGAAAGCAATTCCTGCTAAAGCCACAGATAGGCGAGTTTTTTCTCTTGTTAGTTGTAGCCACGACAGAGGTATTTTTTGACTCATTTTATAGGCATCCAAGCACAGTTAAAATAATTCGTAATGACGCTATCTACGAGACGCTAAAAGCAAATGAATACTAGCTTTGCGCGTCGCTAACGTAATTCTTAAAGACGCTCGGAGCGAATTTAGAGAATGCTTAAAGTTCATTGGGCAGCCTAATTAATAATATTTATAATCCAAAATATCAAATTATGAATTAGTATTAATGCTCGTCAATGACTTAATTAGTTATTAATATCGACAACAACTTTAGCGTAAGTTAAACCAGAAACTTTCTGGCTATCTTCTGGAGATAGAGCAATTTTCACTTCTACGACTCTGGCATCCACATCTGCTGCTGGATCTGTATTCAGCACATCTTTTTTACCAATTTTTCTGCCAATTTCAGTAACAGTTCCCTTTAATTCGCCGCTAAATGCTCCATTATCGCTGCTAATAGTGGCATTTTGACCAATACGCACTTTACCAATACTATCTTCGGCGACTTCCGCAATCACAAACATTTGGCTGGTTTGTCCAATTTCAGCAATGCCATTTGCACCGATCGCTTCGCCTGATTTGGTGTAAACCTTTAAAATCTCTCCAGCGATTGGTGCTTGAACGTAGCTTAACCTTAGTTCTGCTTCGGCTTTTCTGATATTTGCGATCGCATTACTAACTTGGGCTTGCGCTACTTGCACATCGGTAGGACTAACGTCTAAAATTCTGCTCAGTTTGGCTTTTTCTTCATCGATTTGTCTTTGCAAAGTTGCTACGGTTTTATCACGGTTAACTTTGGCTTCGATTAGCTGCTGTTGCAAAGTTGCTAAATTTTGTATTTGGGTAGCTCTGGCTTCGGCAACTTGCTGTCGTAGAGTTGCCAATGTTTGCTTTAGTGTAGCTTGGCTTTCAGCAACCTGTTGATTAGAAGTTACTGCACTCAAGCGTCTTCTATCCCGCTCTTGCTGAGAAATAGCACCTTCTTTGTATAAATAATCATAGCGTCCGGCATCGACTTGAGCATTGCGCTGTTCGGCTTGAATACGTGTAAGCGTTGCTCTGAGAGCATCTCTTTGCCCACTAAGTTCAGCTTCTAAGCGATTCACGGTTGCTTGTTGGACGAGTTTATCCCCACTTAACTGGGCTGCAATCCGCGCGATCGTCGCTTGCCCTGCATTCCTTTCCCCAATTAACTGCGCTTGTAGGCGAGCAATAACTGCTCTTTGGGCTTGAATATCTCTTGGAGATCCAGCCCTAACTTGCGCTAAATTCGCACGGGCTTCTTGCACTTTGGCTTTTGCCTCTTGTAGTCCGGCTATTTGGGTATCGCGGTTGTCTAAAATTGCGACAATTTGGCCTTGCTTTACCTGTTCACCCTCTCTTACCAAAAGTTGCTGAATTCGTGACGATGGTGCTAATCCTGATGATGGAGCGGACAATTTAACAACTTCGCCTCGCGGTTCCAAACGCCCAACAGCACTAATGCTATTGGTAGATGGCATTACGGGGACGGATGTAGTTAGTTTTCTCAACTGCTCGATTTTAGCTGTACCTAGTATCCCAGCAGCGATTACTATTGGCACAGCTACAGCGATACCCCACCAAATCTTAGGTTGTTCTTGATTAAATGCCTGCTCAGTTGGCTTTGGCTTTTCAGTCACCCTTGACATAGTATGTTGCCCATTTACCTGAATTGTGCTGATGGAAGTAAAAATAAAAAGGTTTTTAATCAACAGCCAGCCGCTTAGGACAAACAACAGTGGTTTAAAGCTGGGTATGGCTTAAAATCCATTGCGCGATCAACGCTCAACACTATGGTTTTATAAAATGGTGTTTTCTATAGCGATCGCTCGTTTGTATGCAATACATTTTGACCTCTAAAAGCAGAGAGCCTTTGAGGCATACTCCCCAACGCTAGTTCTTAAGGGGCTGTTGTTGTTAGGTCTGTATTGATATTGAGAAACGCTATAGTAGCTGGCTATTCAAGAACTCTGAGTATTATTGAGACATGAGTGCAATGGAAGTTAGCAGAATTCACAAGCAGTATGAATCTAGATGTAGAGACGCGATGTATCGCGTCTCTACACAAAATCCTAAATTGGTATGATGCGGTACTTTACTGCTACATTCACTACGGCTATAGTTAGTTACAAAATTGAAAAGAAACGTCAAAAATAGACTGTTGCCTTTGCTGGATACAATCTTGGTACAAAAGTTAGTCTTCCTTAAGTGAATCAAGGATTAATTAACTAAAAAATATCTGTCAACTTGAGCATTCCTAACATTAGAGTTTCCTTAACTTTCTGGTCAATGAGTTAGCAGGGCTAGTTGCTTGCACCTACCAAGACAACAAACCATTTTTTTTGTGATATTCGCTTCAAAGACCTTATATCATGTCCGCTTGATTACTTATGATAAAACGAGCAATGCAAATAACCTCAAGTTCTTTTTTCACGTACTTGGTGCATTGAAATGATATCGTAACTGTTTTGCCGGACATGATATTACTATTCTCCCTGCTGCTGTTTTGGGACTCCATTAAACTCTCGTTGAATGAATTCTACATTTATCCCTTAGGCGAAAACGTAACAGAGCCTACAGATAAGGGAGATCGGGAAAATGGGGGAGATGATTAACTAATTTCGGGGGTTTAAGTTAAGAGCAATTAACAAGCGGCAAGTTTTGTGGCGCGGTCTAAATCACCGTTACAAAACTTAATTAAGTTAGCGACGCGCAAAGCGAGTATTCGTTCGCTTTTAGGGTCTCGTAGAGAACGTCATTACGAATTATTTTAAGTTGGGAGGTCGAATAAAACTGTGGTCATGTAATTTTCTGCCCAAGCTGGGCCAAAGGCTTTCTCTAGTACGCGGCGGGTTTTATCGTTTTGCTGCTGTTTAGTGCAGTAGTTGTGTTGTCCGGCGAGATTTTGTGTAACTTGTTCAGCTGAAACAGGATGTGAAGCGATGGCTTGGGTGCAATGAATATCTAAAAATTCTCGCACCCGCGAGAGAAACATTGTTTCTTCTTCTGGGGTACTGGGGCGCACAAAGATGCAAAAATCCGAAAAAATATCTCCCCATTCAGGTAATTCACGGGGTTGGGAAAAGTTAAGCACTGTTAACTGTGTCAGTGCAGAAGTATAAGATTCTGGTAAGGTGCGCTCTAATTGAATAGGAGAAAGGTCTGCGATCGCAGCACTAATTTGACCTCTTCCCCCAACTAAATCGCAACCAAACATCGGCAGGTTGTATTCTGGACGGGGAAACATGACGCAGTGCAAAATATCCAGCATATTTCCGATTTTTGCCAGTTCCAAATGCATTTTTCGGAACTGGGGCGTTTCATAGCAACGGTTTTCAATCGTCAATTTTTCGCCTTCTAGTCTACCTTCCACATACCCCAACTCATCAGGCAAATGGTAGGGCGATAGATCCAGGTGCTGATGCCAAGCTGTTTCAATACAATCAGCTAGCTGACGAATTAGGGGATGTTGTTGCTCACGTAACGATGGTATAGAAGTAAATGACATATTCTAATACTTGATGGGAATTGGGCATGGGGCATGGGGCATTGGGCATTGAGCATTCACTAATGACAAATGACAAATGACAAATGACTAATGTGACTATTGCCAGAAATCAGTGACATCGTATCCCAGTTCCTCTAGCATCTGCCGTAGCAGGGGTAAGCTGAGTCCAATGACATTGGTATGACAGCCTTCAATTTTTTCGACGAAGAAACTACCAAAACCCTCAATTGCAAAGGCTCCAGCACATTTAAGGGGTTCACCTGTGGCAACGTATGCAAGAATTGCGCGATCGCTCATTTGAGTAAAGTAAACTCTTGTAACTTGAGCCTTGACTATAGTAACGTTTTGAGACACATCAATTAAGGCGTGACCTGTGTACAAGTCGCCAAAGTTATCTTGCATTATCTGCCAACGTGCGATCGCTTCAGAGGTGTCTGGTGGTTTGCCGTAAATTTCACCATTCATGAACAAAACCGAATCACAACCCATAATCAAAGCCGATTCAAACTGTGGAGCTACAGTTTCCGCCTTATATTGGGCAAGAGTTTTGACCAATTCTGCTGGTTCACTTAATTCAATTTGCGACTCATCAAAATCACTTGGTTTAACTATCGGTTCAATACCAACAGTTTGCAGCAAGCGGCGTCGGGCTGGGGAAGCTGAGGCAAGTACAAAAGGTGGAATTTTCATGATATTTCTGACAAACTTCCTAATTGGAAATAGAGCATGGGGCATTAAAAAGAGGCTCCAGGGGCAAGGAGCTTTTAGCAGAGAGAGCGGAAAATTCTTCTCCCTTGCTAAGAGCTAAGAGCTCCCCTGCTTCTTCCCCATTCCCTATTCCCCACTCCCCAATTAATAAACAGAAAAAGAATTTACAACCTCATCAATCATTCGTTTAACTTTCTGCCAGCGTTTTTCAGGAATTGAGGCGTTGAGGGTAAAAACTTTACCACGGCTAACAGCGACGCTGGCGATGTTGTGTCGTTGCTGTTGATTGGGGAGTTTAACCTCATACTCTAAAAGGTAGTATATTTTACCGTCTACTTCTCGCTGTGCAGCATTGACTAATTCAGCTGAACGACCAGAGTCAGGAGGCGCAAGAGCTGCTTTTCCCAACTTATATCCTACTTCTGTTGGGGTTCCCAATTCTGACAAAGTTTTGCCTTCTGGAACTGGGCTAATCACAACCGAAACATTTTCAGACACCTCAATCAAATCGTGGAAAACCACATCTGGCCCGTTGGCAACTTTAACTTGCAGCCAGCCGTTAGGATATAAAAACTGATAGCCATCATTAGTGTTTACAAAGCTTTTGAGTCCAGATGCTGCCGCTACATCAGAATTACTCAGGCTGAAGCTCAACACCAATAGCAAAATTAATATAATTCGTTTCCACATTTTTACAGATTCCTTTGGGCTGGAGACAACACCAAGCTTGCATCATTTCTCGTTATTATTCTCCCACCAACCGACACGCTTCGGATGAAGCATTATATGGGGAGGGATAAATGCTCAAATGTTGGTAAATACTCCCTGACTCCCTGGTGTATCGCAAGTGATGTGAAATGCGTAAGCGTAGATTGTCGTAGACATCGCCTACCCGCTTCGGAATGAATTCCAAGGCTAATAGCGAAAGTCATCTCAAAGATGACTAAAGAAAAGTTAAAAAAATTAAAGGCTAATTGAAAACACAAAAAACCCCGACTTGATAGCCGAGGTAGATGGGAGAAGTCCAAATGTCGATGGGATATACCGATACCGAAATCTTTTTTTCTTAGCTAACACCAGTTAGATAGTTAACGTTTGGTCTTTGCTAAGTTATGTTAATAAATTTAACAATAACATTACAAATAGTCAACTAGACTTGACAAAAAAAGACTGATATCTTTTATAAGAACTACTTATCAAGGACAGTATAGGATTATTTTTCAACGAAGAGGCAGTTCTTCAAGGGGGCTAAAAGCTTGGGGAAATCACCCCAACATTGAGCCGTGAAATGAAGGGGGGAACATGTTCTTACTTCCCCCACTTTTAATAAGTGGTTCTGGAATTGATTGGGTGGTCACTGAGCGACTTGCCTTGATCTATTGTACTGAGCATCTCGACTTCGCTCGATGGAACCGTAGTCGAAGTAAGTCGAAAGGAGCCGAAGTGTCGAATCCCAATTTTTTTCCTTCTCCCAAGCTTTAAGCTAATAGCTCCCTTGCCTCTTCCTCAAGGTGTGGTGAGTGAAGTAGGGAAAATAAAACAGTTACTGGCTAAGATAGTGAGATGAAAATGAGAACATATCTGCTGTAAAGAGTACAAAACTGAGTGATTAGCTGCATAAATCAGGGTAGTTGGAATTAAGCCAGAGATTTTAGAAGCTAGCTACTAGATCACCAAAGTCTTTACAATTCCTTTGTTAGCTCAAAAAGTATTTCTCGACCTATGACGAATCAAGCTCCTATCCCGGTTATTGTCAACGGTGCTGCTGGTAAAATGGGCCGTGAGGTGATTAAGGCGGTGGCGCAAGCGCCAGACTTAAACCTAGTGGGTGCAATTGACCACAGTTTAGAACATCAAGATAAAGACGCTGGAGAATTAGCGGGTTTAAGCGAACCCTTGGAAGTGCCAATTACCAATCAATTAGAACCGATGTTGGGGTATGTGGCTGGCGACAGACAGTCTCCTCCAGGAGTGATTGTAGACTTTACCCATCCCGATTCAGTTTATGACAATATTCGTAGTGCGATCGCCTACGGTATTCGTCCTGTAGTCGGCACCACTGGGTTAAGCCCAGAACAAATTCAAGACTTGGCAGACTTTGCCGACAAAGCTAGCACTGGTTGTCTAATTATTCCTAACTTTTCCATTGGCATGGTGCTATTACAACAAGCCGCGATCGCAGCCTCCAAATATTTTGACCATGTGGAAATTATCGAACTGCATCATAACCAAAAAGCTGATGCTCCAAGTGGTACTGCCATTCAAACGGCGCAGTTATTAGGAGAATTGGGTAAAACTTTTAACCCTGCTCTTGTAGAAGAAACGGAGAAATTACCAGGAGCAAGGGGTAGTATAGCAGATGAAGGGATTAGAATTCATAGCGTGCGCTTACCAGGATTGATTGCTCATCAAGAAGTTATTTTTGGCGCAGCAGGACAGATTTATACTTTACGACATGATACGAGCGATCGCGCTTGTTATATGCCAGGAGTGCTACTAGCGATTCGCAAAATCTTAGCGCTAAAGTCGTTAGTATATGGATTAGAAAAGATCCTTTAAACATACTATTCAGGACTCATGTTAGTACCACTAACTCGCCAGAAATTTGAACAAGTTATCCCCCTAATTGCCACTGGTTTGCAGTACAAGTACTACTGGGGGAAGTTCTCAAATTTTTTGCAACGGCTGTTAATTTCTGTAGTTGCCGTAGTTGTTATTTTGCTTGTGACAATCATTTTTAGGCTTGAGTTTGCTTCAATAGTATTTGTGCTGGGGGTAATTAGCGCTTTTTTTTGGCTGTGGTATCCAGTGTTTCAAGCAAGTATGCGGAATTTGCAATGCCGCCGTTATAAGTATGGCGGCTTTTTCCGTGGTCGAGTGCTAGATTGGTGGATTACAGACCAGTTGATGGGTAAAACTGAAACAGTCAACAGCAAAGGCGAATTGGTGATTGTAGAAAATCGAGAAAAACAGATTAACTTAGAGGTGGGTGATGAAACAGGATTTAGTATTGAGTTTGTAGCACCATTACGTCCTGCCCACAAAGTTATTACTCGTGGTCAAATTGCAGAAATGGTAGTGATGTCAAATCGCCCAGATTTGAGCAGTATTGAAGAATTCAGCGATATATACTTTCCTAGCAGTGACCTGTGGGTTAGCGATTATCCTTATCTACGGCGAGACTTCTTTAACGAAGTTGGTCGCCGCTTGCGTGAAGACCAACAACAAAAGCCACGTCGGCGGCGTCGTAGCACAGAAGAGTAAACTAGTCAGCAATCAAAAGATTTACGAACGGCATAATCTAGGCTCCTTGCTCGCCACTAATTAACAAAAATATCTGGATCTTAAATATTTTAAAATAGTATTTGCCATAAAGAGTCCAATAGAGCCGACGTTCCTAACTCCCCCGATTTCCATCTTGTCCATAGGCTTGCCAAGCCAAGTCTACCAATCCATCAACGATCGCAGCTGCTACAACTGCATTACCTTTGCGGCTATCAATTGTAATGTGAGGCACTAAGGAGTCTTGTAAGCGCCTCTTCGCTTCATCAACATCTACAAATCCCACTGGAGTAGCAATTATCAAAGCAGGTCTAATTTCCTCAGCTTCAATTAAATCCACCAGTGCTGTTAGTGCTGTTTGCGCTTGGCCCACCACAAAAATGCCCTCTGGATAACGCTTTGCTAAGGTTTCTATTCCCCATGCTGCCCGAGTTTTTTCTTTTTGAGGACGTGTCAGAGCTTCCATGCTGCAATACAGGGGATTGGCAAAGGTGTTTTGAATCTCGTAGGCAATACCTACTTGCACCATCGGGACATCTACCACAATTGTGGTACGCGCGGCTAGTGCTGCTGCTCCTGCTTGCAAGGCACGCTCAGAGAAACGAATCAAATACTTATACTCAAAGTCAGCTGTAGAGTATATTACCCGACGCACAATTTCATACTCTGCGGGTGAAAAAACATGATTTTCAATTTCACTATCAATGATTGCTAAACTTTGAGCATCAGTTACGTGCCATTCCATTTTTGTTGAGCTTCTCAAATATTAGCTTTCAGCTTATCAGCTTCAGAGAGTCAGGAGTTAGGAGTTAAAAATTATAAGTTAATTAAAAACTCATAACTCAGCACTCATAATTCATTACTGGAAGAAGACCGACTGAAAACAGGAGATAGGTAAGCAACCAAGACACCAATAAGAAACCCAGAGATATTGCGAACTAGAGGTAACCAGTCGCTTGTGCGTGTCACTACTGGCCCAATGCCAAAAGCAAGAAACAAGATTCCCCACAAAGGTGAGAAAATTAAAGCCCATTGCCAAGCGAAAACTTGTCCTTTCTCGCGGGGTTGAGCTGCAAATCCACAAATCACCCCACCAATAATTGAGGTAATCAAGGTGAGAATCCATTGCTCTCGTGGCAGTCCGGGGACAACATTGCAACCACCTTTGAGCAAACAGCCTTTAACCGATTCTAAGGCTTGCAGAATCGCTTGGTCTTCGCCTTGTTCGCGGACAAAGTACAAGTTACCGAAGCGGGTTTGCAGTTCTATCCAGAACGTCCGGGGTAAAAGTTCATAAACAGCATCGCCAACGCTAAAACTGAGGATGTTACCGCCACGAGAATCGGCAACTAGTAGAATGCTTTTGTCATCCAAACCCCAATATTTTATAACTGCCCGACCTGGGGTGCGGTCATACTGGGTCAATACTCGCAGTTTCCAGCCCGTATCGGCTTCAAACTGCTCTAAATCTTTGACAAGCTTTTCTTCTTGCTGCACAGGAAGAGATTTTGCTAAGTCTACAACTGGGGTAAAGGTGCTAGGAAGTAAGTCAGGATTGTCGTAAGCCAGTGCTGGGGGAGAATGCATGACCCAAATTGACCCAGCCAGGAAAAATACTGCAATGGATACCAGAATTCGTCGCCAAAAACAAGATTGCATAGACGTTTTTATACAAATATCAACGGTAAAAGCGAACAAGTTGTTTTAAAAGAGTAGTGGAAAAGTGATGCTTCTTTACACTTGTTTACTTTACTCTAATCTAAGGGATCAAAGCAAAGCGTTTTTAAGGAGTGGGGATTGGGAGTGGCATTCGTGATAAGTAAAGATAAAGTCCATTTTGTCAATCAGTTAAAATACTTTATTTTAATGAAAATGATAATCGTGGATGGTGAGAGGTGTAGCAGGCAGTTGTCGCATACCTCCTACCCCTCTTTTTAATTATCATTATCGTCAAAGTTGAGAACAACTCAAAATTGACTAAGCCATAGCGGAGTTCCCCATACAATAAAAGGGGAATGATTATAGGTGAGAGATGACTAACAAAGAATTATTAATTCGAGAAATAGAAAATTTACCGCCGGAGTTGCTAACAGAAGCACTCGATTTGATCCGTTCTATTAAGGTTAACTATACAAACTGGATATAAATATTTGCCAAACTCACACAAATTGACAACATTACGAGTGCGAATGTAGCCTTTATCAAAACTGCGATATCCGCTAAGTTTTGCAAATACAAATAAATCTCCTATTGAACTGTCCCAAGATTTATATTGGCTATTCACGCTATCTACAAATTTGCGAACAACTTCGTATGTACTTGGTTCCTGACAAAAATTTGGAAACAAGCACATTTATCCTAAAAAGATGGCTTCATTAAAATATGCTTCAGCCGTTTTCCCAAATTGCGGAATACAATGCCAAAGTTTATCCATAAACAAAAAAAATCGCTTTTTTTTAAGCTGATAAAATAGCACGTTTTGACACCGTAACAAGGAAGATAAGCAAAGCCCCACGCCCTTTTTTTGGTCAATCTTCATCATTGAAATTGTTTTCCCAGCTTGCGGCATCGTTATAACCGTCATTAACGCGGTATACTTCTGCTTTGCTTTGGTGATTTTCTTGCTTTAGCACTTCCCGTTCTCGCAACGTTAGTGGTGGTTTTTCATTGCTTGGCAAGTGATCGCCTGTTCGCCTTGTGGGTTTTTGGTGCGTGAATTTTCTCCAAGCAGCTTTCGCGCCAACAAAGATGCTGCGTGTACCTACTTGCAGATTTTGAGCCTGAATTCTTGCACTATCAAGGCTTTGATCGACTTGTTTCACGACTTTACTAGCACTTTTTACACCTTCACTGACATCATCAGTTAAGTCAGTGATTTCCAAACCAGTCACACGGATAGCTTCTAGAGTGGGCGGTAACTCCCGCGAGAGTGTATCAAATAGCTTTTCTGCACTACGAGCAGCGCGTGCTAACTCCTGCAAAGCAGGTATTGCCGCCACTAAAACCGCAGTCAAACTTGTGGCGACTAAGAGTAAAGAAAGTCCCAACCAAAACAGGGGGTCAATCACGGTTATGTCATTTATGAGCGTTCTAATTGCTGGGGAAGAGAATCTGAGTCTTCAACAGATGTTTGCCGCTTCAAGACTTGGCTTTCTCGCTGACTGGCATCTACACCTGCTGCGATCGCTTCCTGTAATCTATCTAAAGTATCATCCCAGTTTCGTAAGGCGATCGCAGAAAGACGATCTGCCTGGATTTGCACACTCGTTGATAAATCTTCTGCCAATTCTGGGATAGCATTAGCAGATTTTTTCAAAATTTTACGCGTTTCGCGCCCTGTGCGGGGAGCTACGAGCAAACCGGTCAAAGCACCGATGGTAGCTCCCAGCATCAAACCGCCAAAAAATACTCCAGAACGGTTATTAGACATCTTGTTATTTCTCTCCTTACACCTATTTTAGGTGGGTTTTCTCTCCTTGTAAGACTGCACCGATTTTATTCAGTTAATCTATCGTGACAAAATATCAGCCAAAAATGTTGCTTTTATTCATTAAAATATCAAAACCACTAATTACTTATAATTCAAAACTCACGGCGTCCCCGTCTCAACGTGTCACCGCGTCCCTGTGTCAGCCCTAATTATAAATGTTCATGTGTTGACATAACTCATTTTCCAACAGTTCTTTTCCCTGGTGTTAACTCTAGCCTACGAAAATAACGCTGCCAGATTTGCTGTCCTAGCAAAAGTAGACTGATAATTTGCCGCACTTGTTGGATTTGCATTTGTAGCGCTTGATTTCTCTGCCGTAAATTATAAATATTCTCCTGACTGAGATAAATATTTTCGGGTGCTTTATTCAGTGCTGCATGGGTACAACTTTCATAGACGGTTAAACTATCTGCTATGTATGCTAGCTGTCGCTTGAGTTGCCCCACCCGCCAAGCCACATAGAGTAGTATCAGCGAAATGAGGGTGTTAACGAGGATAACTAAAATTACCATTGTTTATCTTTACCAATATCAGTTTTGAGGAATTGTTCTATATACTTGACTTGGCTGTTAATTTAATGATGAAGAAACTAAAGGATAAAAATTATGGTATAAAGTACAGCCGGGATTATGGCAAGAAAGAACAGTTAGATGATGCTCTGAGCGTTATTGAAAGGCTTTAGTTGGTGTAAATTCGTGTAAGAAAGGCTGATGGCTAAAAAATCGCCAATTCGCCAATTTTATAACAACTATATGCCCACACCTCGCAAAACCACAGCTACAATTGCCTTAGATTCACGACTCGGGAAGGCGAAATCAACCCGTATGCTCAATCAGCTCCAGCATTACTACGTTCCACTCCAAAACCTGATAATCCTAGACAATTTGCGACCTTTGTGGAATGTAAGCACAATGGTATAGCCCCTTCAACAGACGGTGAGAGAACTACACTACACTCTTTACCGGAGGCTCCCCAGCATCACCTTTATTATTGTGCTTTTACTTCTACCTGTTTTCCAGTCTGTCGCGTGAACTTAACTAACATTTTGCCTGCAAAAACCTCACTTGGGGTTCACCAAGCAAAAATTGCTGGATGTGCAATGGGCAAAGGAGAGAGTCTATTAATTCCTCTTCTCTTAAAAAGGCTTGCTCTAATTCCCTCCTTGTTAAAAAGGGTTAGGGACGATCAAGCCTTAACCCAAGCGTATTGCCTTTAAACTCTTCCTTGTTGAAGGCTTCCACCTGGTATTTCACTAATCCGCTTACTGATAATGATTATTTTTTCTATACATCCAGTAGGAGTTTAGGATGTCAAAAAAATTACCATCAACTAATTCCTTCCGAGCTATTCTTGTTGCCTTGACGATTGGATTTGTTGGGTGTGGAACTCAAACTGCAAGAACTGCATTCACTCAGACTACCACTCAGGTAAATGAAAATCTTCCCAGAGTCGTTGCAACTACAAGTGTATTATGTGACTTAACCAAACAAGTTGCCGGAAATACAGTTAACCTCACCTGCTTAATTGACCCTAGTGCCAACCCCCAATTTTATAAACCAAAGCCGGAAGATCGTAGAGCCATTGAGCAAGCTAATCTTATTCTCTATAGTGGCTATAATTTAGAACCAAATCTGATCAAATTAATTAAAGTGACTAAAAACACTGCACCGAAAATAGCCGTTGGTCAACTTGCGGTGTCTAAGCCACAAAAATTTCAGAAAGGGGGCAAGAATGTAACTAATCCTCATCTTTGGCACAATACTAAGAATACTATCAGGATGGTGGAGGTAATTAATAGTAACCTGAGAAAATTAGAATCTAGCGAAGCGGAGGCTTATACCAGCAATACCAAAAGAATCACAAATGAACTCACTCAACTAGATAGCTGGATTAAGTCAAGAATTGCCAGTATTCCTCCCAAAGAACGCAAGTTAGTTACAACCTCTAATGCACTGAGTTATTACACCAAAGCATACGGTATTCCATTAGCTGGGGGATTACAAGGTATTAGTAGTAGCGAAAACCTCACAGATGCAAGAGTGAAAAATTTGGTTACAAATATTAAACTGGCTAAAGTATCAACAATTTTCCCTGAGGCGGCAACTAACCCTAATTTGCTTCAATCTGTAGCAAGAGTTGCTGAAGTGAAAATTTCTGAGAGGAAGTTGTATGCTGAGGGACTTGGTGAACCAGGAAGCGAGGCGGACACTTATCAGAAAATGATGATTGCCAATACACGCACAATTGTAGAAGGGTTAGGAGGGACATATTTAATGTTTGAAGCGAAATCTGCTCAGTAGTTAGAACCTCAATTGATTAATCTGATAAACCGACTTTTTTATTACATAAAATTCGGTTTATCAGCCTCTTTTGTTAAAATGAAAATGGGAATGCTATTTGTCTTTTAATCTGATATCAATAACAGTTGCATTGAAGTTATAGTTAAAGCCTTCTAACTCAAATGGCATTCCAATTTTAACTTTACTGTTACCGAGAACCGGGCCATTATCAGTTAACTGGGCTTTGCCATCTAAAGTCAAAATCAAATCTGTACTAAAATTGTTGCTTTTTGGATCTGGTAATTCTTTAACAGTACCATCAGGTTGGGGAATATTGATTGTTCTAGGTAGCTGTTGAACGGATTTAATCTCAATCTGTCCGTAGGGTTGATTGCGGATAATCACATTAGTTTTTCCGCCTTTTTTGAATCCGTTATTGAATAATTGTTCCGGGTCACGGACATTCAAACCACGAACTACTAAGTCTACTTCTATGGGTACTGTTTTCGCACCGACTTGGGCAACAGAACCAGAAGTGCCAGGAAAGATAAAGATGCCAAATATAACTAGCAGAATTACTAGTGCAGCACCTAAATCTAAGAGGTTGATTTTGCCGAACAAGCGACCTTTTGAATCTAAAATAGCCATAAAAAGTTTTCCGAGGTAATAGCGAAGTAATTGATTGTAGCAAGAAGGTTTTGAATGGGAATAGCAATTTTCCCTATTTGGTAATAAAGGAAAAGCGGCTGGGCATTGCGGTTATGCGACAGTTTATCACGAGTTCGGAAGTTCGCAAGGGTGGCAGCTAACCCTCAAACTTTTGCCTGTTAAGACTGACACACCCAAAATAGTAATATCTAGTGTTTAAGCCTATTTCAAGAGGGAATCTCTAACCAGCGCAATTCGGTAGATTTGCCTAAACATTAGCTGTATAACAACTCCTTTGGTCTTGATTTAAGAATGCAACTTAGAATACTCTAAATCCGTCTCATAATTTGTCCCATCATTTTATGTTCTCCCAAAATAATCTTCAGAGCGTATTATGTTCAACTGGAAAAGTTTTGTTGCAAATTACCGTGTGTGGCGGCGTAGCTGGTTTTATCCTTTAATTTCAGTGATAGTTGCCTTGAGTCTGTGCCTGAGTACACCGTTACCTGGAAGAACTTTAGACTTTTTGCCTCTTCTACTCCAAGGAGTTCAGGCATTTCAGCTTTCTAATATGTCCCCTCGCCAGGAAGTTGATCTGGGTAAGCAGATTAATCAAGAATTAGTAGGCAGTGAAGTGCGGCTTTACCGGAATCCAGAAGTTAATCGCTATGTGGAACAAGTTGGTCGGCGTTTAGCAGCTAATAGCGATCGCCCCGATCTCCCCTATACTTTCCAAGTAGTTCAGGATGACAGTATTAATGCTTTTGCTACCTTGGGCGGCTATGTATATGTCCATACGGGTTTGCTGAAAACCGCAGACAATGAAGCGGAACTAGCAAGTGTACTCGCCCATGAAATTGGTCACATTGGCGGTAAACACGTAGTTAAACAGATGCAGCAAAAAGCGCTCGAAAGTGGTCTATTAACAGCAGCTGGCTTAGACCGGAATACGGCGGTGCAAATTGGTGTACAGTTAGCGCGAGACTTGCCACGCAGTCGTAACAATGAATTTGAGGCTGATCAAAGAGGGTTAAGAACTTTGACACGGACTGGTTACGCCCAGTCTGCAATGGTTTCCTTTATGCAAAAGCTGCTGAAAAAGGGTGGTTCTGCCCCGACATTTTTGAGTACGCACCCCGGAACGAGCGATCGCATTGATGCCCTCAGACGTGCAATTAACTCTCAACCTAGTAAGGGAAATTACGGCTTGGATAAGGCTAGTTATAAAGCTAAGATTCGACTATTAGTAAGGTCTTGAGGGTATTAGGCAATTGGCATTGGGTATTCTCCTTGTCTCCCTCATCCCCCTCAACTCCACACTCCCCACTCCCCACTCCCCACTCATCTCGAATATTGCTTAATTCTTATTGCGGCGATCGACTTTGATTTTCGCTGGATCAACTCTAATCACTACATCTTCTAAAGGCAGGGTACGGAGATAGTCTTTAAAAATATTAACTTGATAAACCAGGTTATTTGTGACATCTAGTCCAGTCAACCAGCCACTCCGGGGATGATAAGCGCCAGTATCTATGTCTAGCCATCCCTGCCCTTGTGCCAGTTTACCAGGAGAAACACCCGGCAGAGTAAAGGTAATGGTGTGACCGATGATAATGAGCTTATCTGGAAAGTAGGGTTTTTCAATGCTGTGAAATTCTTCTCGTATCCAGCACAGTTCATCGGTAGTTTGTTCTGTCACCGACTTGCAAGGATCAACACCAGCATGAGTTAACCAAATATCCCCCAAGTCGAGATATGTAGGCAAACTCTTGAACCAATCCAGATGGTCATCAGGAATAGAAGCTTCGTGGTAACTGGCTACAGTAGCTTGCCCCCCACTGTACAGCCATGCTTGCATCGTCGGGGAGGAAGTTCTTTCATTGGTCAGAATGTTTAATAACATCTGCTCATGATTTCCCAGCAAACATGGGTAGTTATGTCGCTTGACAAAATTTACTACTTGTGAGCTATGAGGCCCACGATCAATTAAGTCTCCCAGAAAATAGATTTGATCGTCTGACGTGGGGGCGATTGCCTCCAACAATGTCATCAAACCTTCATAGTGGCCATGCACATCCCCAATTACAATTCGTCTGGGGCTAGTTTCGCTCATTGTCTCTTGGCTTCAATAGTTTGGCTAATACTTCTGCTACAGTTTAAGCTGTTTGGTTTCCATAATAGAAGGTAAAAATACTGAATAAGTTTTATTTAAATTTAATTATTTACGTGTAAATAATATTAATTTATGATAAACCGGGTAAAATGCAAAATTTTGAGTGCTAAGAAAGAAAATCAGTAAATTTCATTCGCGTTATTAGCTTAAAATTTAAGCTGTTGCTGTATTGCTCACTTTCTATCTCAACAATGTCTAAGGATTTTTCTGCTGATATTAGTTCGCGCATCTGCAAGCACATGAATGATGATCATGCTGATGCCATAGTTGTGTATGCTAAGGCTTTTGGCGGTATAAGAAATGCGATCGCAGCACAAATGCTGTCAATTGATGCACAAGGTATGGATTTGACAGCGCAAGTGAATGGGGAAGCTGTGCCAGTTCGCATTGAGTTTGATCATGTTTTAGCAGATGCGGAAGATGCCCATCAAACTTTAATTGCGATGGTGAAGCAGGCGCGGGTGAAGGCAAAGTAGAAATTGGGCTAATTGTATGACTAATGCTTGGGTGTCTTTAGACATGCCGTTTCGCTTTATCTTAGCTGTTAAGGATATTGGCTACTGTGGCATAAGCCTTGGTTTGGATAATTTCAAACTTCCAGTCTGAAGAATAATCAGGCAACTCATAGCCAACACTCTTAACATGAGCCAACATCAACTCATCTCGTTGATGCCAAACTGCAAATATTCTCTCTCTGCCATCATAAAGCGTTTCTAGGTCGATTTGATAAACCTCATTTATCCGCTTTAGTTTCAAGCCTAACAAATTTAACAGTCGGCTGAGTATTTTTATTGCCGAAATCTGCTCTTTCTCGCCGACTAAGTTAATACTAAGCGCTCTCTTAATATGCTTACTATGCTGAAAAACAACATTTTTCAGCAATATTAAATCTGGATTACTCTCGGTAAATTCTCGTTCTGCTTCGAGAAACTGAAGTATTCTCAAAGCTCTCATAGCCTCAACTTTGAGCGTGTAAGTTTTTAAATCTGGCAGAAAAACTTTCCCTTCACCCCAAGACAATTGCTGATGCCATTCTTGCTGATCTCTGACGTGAAAATACTCGCTTTCGTGAGTTAGATAATAATGAATTAACAGTTGACGATAATATCCGTGGTCATCCTGCAATTTCAGGCAAGGAGTAACTTCTACACCATACCTTTGCCTAAGGACATATTTATTGATTTGGTTGCGTTCTCCATCAGTCAGAGAATGCTTCATTAATAACTGCTCATATTCTACATAATCGATATCTTTAGCATTAGCTACAGCAGTTGCTACAGATAGTTGATTTTGCTGCTTAATATCTTTAATTTTGCGTTTAATATCTTTAGCTTTTTGACGGCTTTGCGTCCAATCTTTTTGAACTTTGACAATTTCTAAAATTAATCTTCTGCGGGTAGCTAAATCATCAGCGTCAGTTGCCAAAAACGCCAGGCGTAAATCTCGAATAATATTATTGTGAACAGCATTACTCCGCATCTGAATTTGATGTCCATCAGCAATCAAACCATCTTGCATTGATTGACGGTAGAGGCGGATAGAGGCATTTACCCGTGCAGATAACTTGGCCCAAGTTCGCAAATGAATCGGATCATAAACTAAAGGTAAATCCACATCTATTTTATGTAGTGGACTAAGCAAAGCTAAGTTTTCTTTTTGATTTTCTTGATACCAATCAGATAGCAAGCGATAATTTGTACTACCACTACCAATTAAGCCAATACCTCGTTTAGCGCACCAGACGACACGCGGCACATCATCCCGCACTCTTGCTAATGCTTGTCTTGCTTCTGAGTCAGGAATTACCCCTTGAAAAATGCCATAAACTCGGTCGAAATGTTGGACATCAATACTAATTCCTGTACCAAGGCTTGGGGTAACAAAAACGCCGTCATATTCAGAGATTTTTTGGTTGATAGCTGCGATAAAATCAACCGCTGCGTGGCCGGGTGTGTTTGTAGTGTGGCTACTAACCACCAAAGTTTTAGGAAATTGCCTTCGTAATTTTTGTAACCGCTCTTTCAGATAACGCTCAATTGTTTCACAACTGTAACGCCCAGCGCGACTATCGGTAGTAACATAACATTTACGTCCAGCAAGTAAATCTAATTCCAGTTGGTGAATTAGCGGTGTTGGATTCGGCGAATCATAAAAAGTTACGTCCCAACCATGCTGAGGTTTCCACTGGTTAAGAACTACCCAAGGTGTTAATTTAATTCCTGCCAATCCCTGTAAATATTCAAGTGACACATCTGATAAATCGGCATCTTGGGCAATTACTAATCCCCCAGTTGTTAAAACTGTAGAAATTAGTCGCTGGAATAATTTTAATATTTTTACACGCTTGTGTTTACAAGTATTACTGTTTAATAGATGCCACAAAGATTGCTCCACCTCATCCAGAATTACTATTGCTCCCCGCCAATTTTCCAGGTTAAGTTTCCAAATAGAATCAACGCACAATCCAAGAGAGTGCTGAGGAGAGAGAGAGCGAAGAATGGGAGGAGCGGGGGTAAGTGTTTTATCAATCCTTTTATCCGCATCTTCTTTATGTGTTCCCCATTGAATACCAATTTTATCACACAAAAATCTTCCTAGTAGGATTCTGTGAGTAATTAACAAAACGGGTTGATTTCTAATTTTTGCTTGCTGAACAACGGCTTGCAGTGCTGTAGTTTTACCTGTTCCTTTTGCTGATTTGACTCCTACTAATCCAGAGGTGGGGAAAGGTATTTCACTTATATAAGGGCGATTGAAGGTGAGTGCAGCAGGAATGCTTAACTCGGTGTGGGGTTTGGTTTGAGCAAGATAAATTTCTAAATCAACACTTTGACGATAAACTTTCTCGAAACTACTTGCACCTTTAGCAACGATAAACTCATCAACTCCTTTTTCTATTCCTGGAAGTTCAATGACTTTAACAGTGCAATTTTTTTGCTGGAATAAACAACCAAGCTGGGAAATGGCATTATTTACAGCAGCAATTGTTTTAGGTTGAGTTTCAAAATCAAAGCAAATATAAAAGCTACGCTTTGTAATTGCAAACGCTGCTAAATCAGGAATTAGCTGACGACGGGTAACTTTGCCAAATTCATCTTTAACAACCCGATAACCACTGGTAATTCCGGGAATGGCAATAGCTGCATATCCTTGCGTCAAAAGCGTTGCTGCTTTCTTCACACCCTCGCAAAGAATGAGCGGAATGTTCTGTTGCATCACCCATTGCCAAAAGCCTTCAGCTTCACCATCAGCAGTAATGGTGATATTGTCAGGCATAACCAGATTGTAACGTCCAGCGACTTGCTGCCATACTTGCAGCGTTACGCGCAAACAAAATATCCGCGTTGGTGTGCTAGGGGGATGCTCGTATTTGATGGATTTACCATTGTGATTCTGTCGGGGCTGGTTTGGCTTAAAGCATCCCCATTCCATCATTTGCCAATTATTCAAAGGGTCTAGCCCCGAACACCACCAACCACCTTCAGTGATATGAGCATAACGCTGCAACCATCCACTTTTCACCATTCCGGTATTGGTGCGAGGGAGTAGCTCAGAAATCAATAGGTACTCATAAGCTGTTACGCCTTGGAGCGACTTAAAATTGAGTTGCGCTAAGTGTAAGTCTATACCACTACTCTTGACTAATTCTTCAAGGTGTTGGGGGTGTAAGTAGTGCAGATGCATAGGGAAAGGCACGAAGGGAAGACAATGAGATTAAAACATTAACATGCATCTGCTTTTTTTCTCTAAGAGAGATTGCGATGCTTTTATGATGCTTTTTTTACTTCGTTATAGGAGATACATCGGTTCGGATATTAGTAGGTTATTCTGCCTATTAGATCCCCGAAGTAATAATTTTGTATTGTGATATTTGTTCGCTATTAATTTTTATTTATCAGTAAATTTTTCTGTTAAGCAATGCGATCGCTTGAGGGGTTACCGCAGCGATCGCTATGGGGTGACATTTTGCAAGACAAGCGTTGTCAGGATTCATAGATGCACAGTAGGTTGTCGTCAGATATTACTTTTGGGATAAAAGCCTATTATTCTGGCTAGAAGCGATGAGTTACACTATTAAGCAAAGATGGTGTCTGTAAACATGGATTCTCTCAAAGAAAATATTTTAGAGAAACTAGAACACCTTCGAGAAAATGCACAGCAGGAAGTTCTAGATTTCTTACAGTTTCTAGAGTGGCGAAAACAGAATCGTCAGGAATCTCAGTTATCTGTAGTCAGTGAAGAATCGGATGCAGCATGGCTAGAGACTGACTTATCAAATTTGGGTAGCTATGAACCTTATGATTGGCAAACCGGTGAACTAGATAAGGGTTTGCCTATTAAGTATGTTTCTGGGATGGGAGTAGTAATTGTTGAAGAATGACAACTCGTTCTTTACAGTTTGGGGACGTTGTAACAGCACGTTTTCCTCAACAAAACCCCCAAGGTCGTGAGCAAGAAGGTTATAGACCTGCAAATGTTATTAGTATAATCACTTTAAACTGCCCTGTATATATCATATATTAATAAATTTTAACCCGTATAATTTCCGAGGCTACCCAATAAGTCTAAAACAGAAAATGTAGATGTGTATTTAGAGGGTGTAGCCATGTCAGAAAGTTCAGCTTTTGCTCGTGTGTTTAACTTAGGAGTAGACCTTCTTCAGAAAGGAGATAAGCAAGGAGCAATTATGGCTTGGAACGAAGCATTAAGTCTGAATCATAATAATTCCCATGCTTACTATTATAGAGGTGTCACCAAAGCTGAGATAGGAGATTACAACGGTGCAGTTGAAGACTTGAACCAGGCACTCCGTATCACTCCCCAATATTTAAATGCTAAACGTAAATTAGAAAAAATATATCAAGATTTATCACCAGATGTCTTTACACCTCAAGCAAATGACCATCTTACACGCTATCGACGTGGAATATTTAGATTACAATTTCAAGAGTATGAAGAAGCAATCAAAGAATTCAATCAATCATTACACATTAGTCATGATTTTGCACCAGCATACTACAATCGAGGAAAGAGCTTTCATAAATTGAAAAAAAATGATGAAGCTGCTAAAGACTTTCAAATAGCTGCCAAATTATTTTGTGAAAATGGTCAATCAGAAAAACTAGCTGTTTGGAATCCATTTGAGTTAGGTGAGTCTAAGAGAGAGGAAGCAATTTCTTATCTTATTACATATTTATCAAGAACAAGTTCCTATGATGACAAAAGATTAGCCGCATCAGCTATACGCAAACTTGCTATAAACTTCAAAACTGTTCCTGATTTAGCTATTAATCTTTTATTAGATAACTTAACTCATCCTGCTCCACAGGTTAGACAGTATGTTTTAAAGGCTCTTACAGTTATCAACTTACCTAGTTATGTAATTCCAAATATTGAAGAAATAGCTAAGAATGATCCCAAAGTATATAATAGAAAGATAGCAGAAGATATGTTACAAAAATTAAAACCTGTTTCTCATAAAAGATTCCAAAATCACAATAAATATGAACCAGATCATATACATTCTGTAAAGGAAGCAGATGTGGATTCGGAAGAATTTAGTCATTCTTGGAATCAAGAATATTTTTATGAACAGGCACATGACACATCTATGGATTATGGTTATTTGGATGACCTAAGTAATCCAGAGGATTATCTTTACAATTATTAATCTTTGATAAGAGTGAGGACGTTATTTTTAAGTAACGCCTCTGTATCAAAAGCGTTGATTTTTTTGAAACCGCGATCGCAGAGAAAAGTCAGCCATGAGTTTGATTTTTTCTCCTTTAAACTGTCTGTCTTGTATCATTTTCAATACTTCCCCAGGTTTCAGGTAGAGGGTTAACCCAGGAAATAGGCACGGTAACTACATCTAGAGTTTCACCGTCTTTAAAGATTTCTAAAATATATCCTGGCTCTTGCTGAGTTTTAATAGGACGCAGATGATCCAACACAACTCCTCTATCGCCAGCTTTTACAGGGCTGTTAGGAACATGCTGCTTCAGTTCTACCCACTGAAATAAACTAGCTGTTGTCATCGTTTAATTCTCCCGTGATTTATCAGGATATAGTGTTATAAATAGTTGCGATTGTTCCCAAGCTAAACAAAGGCTTTCTTCCACTTGCTATTTGGACATATAATGAGATTCTGAACATCTTAGTTAAATACTCATTTTATAATGTTCTTTTTATCATTTATAACTGGTGATTAAAATGGCTAAAACATTAACAATACAGTTGTCAGACGACTTAGAAAGTAAATTAACTGCTCAGGCGCAAAAACTGAATCTATCTTTAGAAGATTTAATTCTGCAATCGTTATCTCAATCAGCTAAACAGGAAAATATCTCCGAATTCGATCCAATTTTACCTTTACTAGGTACATTGAAATTTGATAATTCTGATATAGGAGAAAACCACGATCAATATCTCCAGCAAAGTTTGCAGCAGGAATTAAAGATTGGCGAATAAAGTCTTTATAGATACATCGGGATGGGCTAATTTATTTATTGCAACTGAGTCCTACCATGAACAAGCAAAGCAGTGGTTTCAACATAAGCGTCAGCAAAATCAAGCAATGGTAACAACTAATTATGTTGTTATTGAACTGGTGGCTTTGCTGAATAGCCCTTTACGCGTACCTCGTCCGCAGTTATTTAAATATATAGAAGCTGTCAGAACTGCTCCTTATATCAACTTGATTTATATTGAACCAGCAATAGATTCAGTAGCTTGGGAACTACTCAAAACTAGAGAAGATAAAGCTTGGTCTTTGGTGGATAGCACTTCTTTTATAGTCATGCAACAGCTTGGCATTAAAGAGGCATTAACCACAGATCACCACTTTGAACAAGCTGGCTTTATTCGTCTGCTGAAGTCACAATAAGTAATAATAAAAGGCATTCATTAAGATATGCCCTTTATTATTAAAAATTGCTAACCCGTTAACTTACGCCCCGACAGCTTCCTTGGCAGCATACAACACCTCAGCGTTGATTTCCTTGAAACCGCGATCGCGGGCAAATTTCTCGGTATTACGCTTCACTTTCCCGCGCACAAATCCCGGAATCTTATTCAATTCTGCTTGACCATCTTTTGTCCAATTCAAATCAGAATCAGCAGAAATTCCCCTAGTAATAACTTCTTTGGTATCATGACCACCGAAGATTTCTAACAGGTGATCTTCCATTCCCAAAGTGAAGGAATTGTAGATCAAATCTGTAATCTGATTCGTGCCTTCGTAACCCATAAATGGTTTGTAACCAATAGGGAAGTTTTGGACGTGGATTGGTGCAGCAATTACGCCACAGGGAATATCCAAGCGTTTACCAACGTGGCGTTCCATTTGGGTGCCGAAAATGGCAGAGGGTTCGACACGAGCGATCGCATCCCCAATTGCACCATGATCTTCAGAAATTAGCACTTCATCGCAATACTCGCTAACTTGTTCGCGGAACCAATCTGCATCATATTTACAGTAGGTTCCAGCCCAAACAACATGAATCCCCATTTCTCGCGCCAGAATCTTGGTAATAGCAGCAGCGTGGGTGTTGTCACCAAAGACTACAGCTTTTTTGCCAGTCAAGTTTTGACAGTCAATCGAACGAGAGAACCAAGCAGCCTGAGATACATACAGGGTTTGCTCATTGATGAAGTCTTCATAGTCAACTTCTGCGCCTTGAGCGTTGATTACCTGCTGAATCTTGCGAATACAACGGGCAGTTTCCACTACACCCATTGGAGTAATGTCTATATAAGGTGTGCCAAATTGTTCTTCCAGGTAACGGGCTGTGGTCAAACCGAGTTCACGGTAAGGCACTAAGTTAAACCAAGCTTTGGGCATCTTCTTCAAGTCGTTCACCGAAGCACCTTCGGGAATTAAGGTATTTACCTCAATTCCCAAGTCAGCCATCAGCCGCTTGAGTTCGGTGCAGTCGTGATTGTTGTGGAAACCAAGGGTGGTAGTACCGATAATGTTAACCGAGGGCTTTGCTGTTTTGCCCTCTGCCAATTCGCCCCGTTTCCGGGCTTTTTCAATGTAGTATTGGACAATTTGATCCAAAGTGCGATCGGCTGCTTGCAGTTCGTTGTAGCGGTAGTGGTTCACATCCGCCAGCATTACGTCTCCTTTAGCTTCCAACTGCGATCGTTCGACAAAGTTGTGTAAATCCTCTTGCAAAATGCTGGAGGTGCAGGTGGGAGTTAACACAATCAAATCTGGGTGTTCCTCAGCATCCTTGCGGACGATGTTATCTACCACCTTTTCTTGGGAGCCGCGTGCTAAAACGTTGCGGTCAACGACACTGGTTGTTACCGGAGTAAAATCTCTCTCCCGCGATAGCATGGAGCGCATGACGTTAAAGTAGTCATCGCCAATAGGGGCGTGCATGATCGCATGGACATTTTTAAAAGAGCTAGCGATTCGCAGAGTGCCGATGTGGGCTGGGCCTGCATACATCCAGTAAGCCAATTTCATGTTTGTGTTCTCCCTTTTCAACAGAAATAACACGGAGTCCGATAAAAGTGGACTATAAGTGCTTGATTATTATTAAATCGTTTCTGATTGTCTCAAAAGTTGTATACCTGATGAAGTGAAGACTTGTAAGGGTTTTAGCTGTGGTGTCTAGGCGTAGGCATCGCTCAAACCTTCTCCCTGATTGGAATCTAGCTTCTGAATTTAACAACATTACTGAAGATTTTTTAAAATAAATCTTAATTTTTCGGCAAATTTGTTTTTAATTTGGGGCGGTGTATTAACCATCACCAATAAATTTAAAAAATTTATGTACAACTTCTCGAAAATTACAAACATCCTCTCAGAGGATGTTTGTAAAAAATCACCCTGTATCAATATCCCCTCTAACCCTCCTTAAACAAGGAAAAAAGGGGATAATAATACTAGCGCAATTTGTTCATTCGAGGGAGTAGAAATTAACTTAGAGAGGTGTTAATTACTGCCGAAAAATTTCTACTTTTTCTAACACTACGTCTTGATTCGGACGATCTCTAGTTGTAGGAACATTGGCGATGCGGTTGACTATATCCATACCTTCAACAACTTTACCAAAAACACTGTGTTTGCGGTCAAGATGAGGCGTTGGCCCTTCTGTAATGAACCATTGCGAACCATTTGTACCGCGTCCTGCATTTGCCATTGAGAGGATACCTGCACTAGAGTGTTTCAATTCAGGATGAAACTCATCTTCAAATTGATATCCCGGGCCACCAGTACCCCACCGATTGGCCATATCCGGATAACGAGCCAGGGGATCGCCACACTGAATCATAAAATCAGGGATGACTCGGTGAAAGCGAACTCCATCGTAGGCAGGAGTCCCTTTCAGAGATTGACCTGTCTTAGGGTCTTTCCAGTCGATTGTCCCGGTTGCTAAACCTACAAAATTTTTGACGGTGTTGGGAGTTTTGTCTTCCTCCAAACGAACTATAATTTGACCCAAGGAAGTAATTAAACGAGCGTGCAGTGTGCCTTCACCGGGAATATTAATTTCTGGAAAATTCATGAGCTATCCTATGAATGAAAACTGCCAGTATTTGACCTACGATAAGCTTATCAGCATTCAAGTTACAGGTTTACGGATTGCGAAAAGACTGAAACCTTGGAAACTTTAGAAAAAGAATATTTTACTCTGGTAAATTAATTGCTGGATTACGGCTAAAGAATCCTCTAGGTACTAGCTTAAAGCCAACTTGGTGAACAGGCATCACAGGCCAATCTTCCGATCGCGGAATATGAGTTACGCCCATTGTGTACCACAGCACGATATCTTCACCCATCAAGGATTCATCGTCTGCAATATATTTTGGTAAACCCTGTCCGGGCTGAGTCTGGTTGGGATAATCACCGCCAGCATAGAGTTCAGCAGGTTTATATTTTGTTACCCAGACGTGGTGAGTTGCAAATTCTGCCTTTTGACGGATGTTTGAGCCTTCCACAGGGAAAAATATGGAATTTCCTCCAGGCATTAGCATATATCCAGGTGCAGCTCCTAACGTATTTTTCTTATCTGCACTAACAATCATCCATTCCCGACTGCTTTTCATATCCAAATCGCGCAAAGCAGATGTTTCGTTTGCTAGTGGGGTTTGTGTAATTGCGATCGCATTTCCTAAAGGATTTTTCTCATCCATCGGCAAAGCTTTCACATTCATTTCCATCACAGAATTAGCCTGTCCATCGACATCGAAATCTAGGCGGTAGTTGAAAAAGTGCTGGTGATTTACTCCGAAGATATTCTTAGCAATTAGCCGACCATAAGAATCATCCTCAGATTGCTTTTGGGCAGCCGTTCCCTGCGCCAGTACGATACCCGTTAATTCATTTTGGACTTCCAAAGTCCCATCTTGGTGAAAAATCCAATTAATGCTGTAATCATAGTTGTCAACGGCCGCAGTCATCGTCATCACTAATTCTCGATTGCGACGGACATCATTACGCTGAGTATTATACTCATAGTGTTTCCAAAGCATTCCGTTATCGCGTTCATAGATACCGATAACTCCTGGTATCTTATAAGGTTCTCCCTGCTGATTAGCAAATACAGCATTTAGCAAAAGACCGTTTTCAGGAATTTCTTTACCTAACTCCATCGTATTTGCTAGCAAACCAAGGTTATATTCTCCAACATCAAATGCATTTCTAAACGACCAAGTAGGATCTGGATCGCCATAAGGAACTACCATTTCTGATAGGCTAGCGCGGTATAAAACTGGTCGAATATTTTCCCCGTCATTGTGCGTCACTTGATAAAGCATTAATCCATTACGAGGATGCATTAAATAGCGAAACTTCCAACCTTGCCAGCTAATTTCATTGTCTTGAATCTGGAAACTTGCACCATTTGGTTGCAGAATCTTTAATGCTTTAGGCGCTGAAAGTAATTTGCCCAAGGACTTTAAATCGTAGTTCCAGTTTTCTTTAGAGAAAGGTACTTTTCCTCTGTCAACAAAACTGGCGATTTTACCCGTGTTTAAATTGACTGTTGCTAAAACTTCTTCAATGGGACTACCGTAATAGTTCCAGCCTTTGCCTTTGTAGTAAGATAAGGCTCGACACAGACGATTACCTGTTGCTTCTTCCTGTTTACTTAAAATTCCTGATGCCCAACAACTAATTGTGACTTGATCAAAATCAGTAATTCCCCGCCTTTGCATCGCTTTTTGCCATCGGAGATCGGCTTTAACTACCTGAGTTGCGAGTTCATATTCTGGATTGACGATCGCAGGTTGAACAGAGGGTATTTCTTTCCAAGAACTTAAGGTTTTGCTTGTGAGATCAACAATTCCTTCATAGGTTTTATTTAGCGATCGCTCATAGATTATCAAAAAAGCTTTTCGCCCAAAAGCTTTACCAGATGTAAATTTCAGAACTTCTTCTTTATCTGGTTCTTGTAAAGCAATCAGTGGAAAAACTGCCATTTCGCTCAAACTTTTTTCTCTTTTGATCGCTGAAACTGCTGTGCTAATTTCTGCCTCGGTTAGCGAAGTCAGAGGATGGGAAATCGAAGCTTGTTGAGCCGTCAATTTTTCCATTAATCCCAGTGAAATAGAAATGACGATAGTGATAGTAATAGCTATCCAAAAAAACTGTAGCCGCTTAATCATTCCTTTACATTCTTTCAACAAACGTATAGTTATTTATTTCTAAGCAATAGCTCAGAAACCGATAGATTAAGAAATTAATTTGCTAACAGTATTTGTAATTATCAAATCCATCACTCTAATCAATTGTTAGCTTTACATTCAAACCTGGGAATACTGTATACAGGTATTCATGGTAAATTGGAGTACACTGTTATGCAGCAAGCAAATTCAGGCGTCGCATACATTCTTTGGTGTTTGTGCTTCTTTGGTATCTGTGGTGGGCAAAGATTCTACACCGGACAGATTGGTAGTGGTTTGATATATTTCTTTACAATTGGTTTTTTTGGGATTGGTCAACTAATCGATTTGGCTCTCATTCCTGGTATGGTTGACAAGCGAAATATTTATCTGCGTGGGTTACATGGTAATGGAACCCCCAGTGTCAATCAATCAATTACGTTGAACATTGGTGAGATTCCCCAACTTCAACAGTTACAAGCCATACAGCCACCAATATCTACAGGTAGTCCAATGCAGAAACTGCTCAAAGCTGCAAAGGAACATAATGGGCAACTTTCCATCGCTCAAGCGGCTATGTATACTGAGCTAGAATCAGAGCATCTGAAAGAGTTGCTTCTTGAAGCAACGAAGATAGGGTACGCTGAAGTCAACAATGATCCAAATACTGGAGCTATCCGTTATCACTTTGATGTCTAAGGTTTAAAAGTAAATATTCATATATTTTCAGATTTAGGACTTACGCATCAATCACGAAATCCGAGGGCAATTCATAAATTGCCCCCACGGGAAATCAAGACTATAATCATCTGTTAATAACTGATCAATTCTGATCCGTTAGCAATCACGCAGAAACTAAACGACGTAAAGATTCAGCACGACGTTTAGCAATAGAGTTATTTGGAGCGAATTTTAGTGCTTCTTCATAACTTTGTAACGCCTGACTAGTTAACTTTTTTTTCTCATAGGCATGACCGAGATTATTCAACCCTGTTACGTAGTCTGGTTTAGATTTGAGGGCTTCTTTATACTGACGAATTGCTAGGTCATATTGCTCTTGGATAAAATAAACATAACCCAGCCCGTTGTAAATGGGGGCAATATTTTCTTCTCCCTCTTCTGGGGCAGCTTTCAGAGCTTTTTGAAACAGCGCGATCGCTTGAGAATACATTTTTTTGTCTGAATAAATACTGGCTAACTCATAATATTCTTGAGTCGTACCTTTTTCTTTCTCTAACTTCTTCCGCAATCTTGCAAAGGAGCCTTCAATCTTACGAGTTTTGAAAATCTGGCGAAAAACACCCACGGCTGCAATTGTGAGTATACCCACCAAAACTGAGAGATAAACAACGGCTAGACTGTTATCCATTGCTGCAAATACAAATATTAAAAGTTACTTCTGTAATCTATTATCAGCCTATTGTCATTTGTCCTTTGTTATTCACTAATGACCAATCACTAATGATCAATTGACGGTAAGCCCCAATATTGAACACGTTGCTGGAGCCAACCTTCTGCTAAGTAACGAGCGATCGCTTGATTCACATTTCGTCTTAACTTATCGTACTGCAATCCTTTGGGCATGACTACAGACAAGGGTTCAGTTGATAGCTTGGTTGGCAGTAGCCGATATTGGGGATATTGTTGCACCCAACCGCTCAAAACGCTAGCATCTGCGGCAAAGGCAAAGGCTGCATTATTTTCTATTTTCTCTCGCGCTTCTTGATATGAATTCACTCCTACTAACTCGGCGTTTGGCACATAGTACCGCACTTGGGCAATGGTGCTGGAGTTATTCAGTACAGCAATTTTTTGTTTTGCCAACTCACTAAACTTCTGCACAGAGGCATCTTTTGTAACTAATACAGTGCCATCCAAATAGTAAGGAACACTTAAACTAACTATGCGGCTGCGAGATTCAGTTGCTGTTACCCTAGCGATCGCAAAATCAACTTTCTTATCTAAGACTACAGACAAGCGATCGCGATTCGCTACGGGTTTCAATTTGACAGCCTCGGCTTTGCCAACCAAGTCAAGTGCCAATCGCTGTGCCAAGTCAATTTCTAAGCCTTGCAAATTACCGTTAGCGTCTCTAAATCCCAACGGACGCAAGTTATCTTTAACGGCAACAGTTAGATAGCCTCGCTGCTGAATTTCTGGCATTTCGGCAGCAGATGCAGTTAATCCTGTCCCCACTATGGAAAAGCAACATATCCAAAAAATAGTGGCGGATAATACCAGATGTAACCGAGTCATTACTTGCAATCTGTTACATCTGTTATACATCCCTTACCACCTTTATCCTTTAGCTTGATTTGCGAGTTCAGCAACTTTGCCGAAGCTAGTTGGATCGAGGATTGCTAATTGTGCCAACATCTTGCGATTTAGTTGGATATCAGCTTTTTTCAAGTTACCAATCAACTGGCTGTAACTCAAGCCGTGTTGCCTTGAAGCAGCGTTGATCCGGGTGATCCACAGGCGACGAAAATCGCGCTTTTTCTTTTTGCGATCGCGGTAGGCACTTCGTAGTGCCTTCATCACTTGTTGGTTGGCAGTTCTAAACAGAGTTGAGTGAGAACCGCGAAAACCTTTAGCTAGTTTGAGAATTTTATTGCGGCGTTTCCGAGCTACATTACCGCGTTTTACCCGAGTCATAACTTATTTCCTTAAATACTTACAAATATGGGAGCATCAAGCGCACGTTAAGTTCATCGCGTTCATGTACAAGCGCACTCTGACGCATACTACGCTTTTTGTCAGAACTTTTATGTTCTAAAAGGTGGCTTTTGAACGCTTTACGACGGACGATTTTGCCGGTGCCGGTGGCACGGAATCGCTTTGCTGCTGCTTTACGAGTCTTTAGTTTAGGCATGGTCTAGCTTTAATTCGACACGATCCATTATTATACTAATAAAATTGCTTGAATGGTAATTAAGTGAACTATTTAACCAACTACCACTGTTATAGACAAAATTAATTTCACCGATAAATGAAGTAAATATAGTCGAATATGACCCACGGTGGCAGACTTTGTTTGCACAAGAAGCCGAGCGGATTTGGCAGGTACTAGGCAATGACTTGGTTGTGGAAATTGAACATATTGGGAGTACGGCAGTACCAGGAATGGCAGGCAAGCCAGTTGTTGACATCATGGTAGGAGTCTGTTCCTTAGTAAATGCGAAATCTACTATTCCGGCATTGGAATCTTTGGGATACGTTTATTGGCGTGAAAATCCAGATCCAGGACGGATGTTTTTTGTGAAAGGAATGCCACCATACGCAAAGCAACGTACTCATCATGTTCACATAGTCGGGGTTGACAGCGAATTTTGCCAGGAGCACAAGCTATTTTGCGACTATCTGAGAAGGCATCCTGAAGAGGCGAAACGATATGAAGCTTTAAAACGCGATTTGGCGGCAAGTTTTCGGAGCGATCGCGAGGCTTATACCAATGGTAAAAATGACTATATCCGGGCTGTGATGGCAAAAGCACAGTGTGAAAAGATGGGGAAAAAAGAGTGAGTGGGTTCAATCACTACGAGTAGAATTCTGGCAAACAGTTCAGCCGAAAATAATTACTTTCTTATGACTTATTGATATATTCGACAGGGGTTAGAGCAAGATTAAAATAATTCGTAATTGATAATACTACCCTTTGGCGAGTATTACAAATGACAAATAACAAATTAATTCGCTGCCGTTTGGGCTTCTTGATAAACTATTTCTTGAAACTGGATCATATCTTTTTGCGGATCGGCGTGGCTAACTTTCACCAATATCTGTTCGCCCAACTTCACAGAACGTTTGAAAACCATTGGTAACTGCAAGCCCAAATCTTCTAACAAAATTAGAGCTAAGTTGCTGTCTTCTCGCAGCCACATCAACACTGTTACATCCCAAGTTTCCTCTGGATGACGGCGTAAATATTCTAGAGCATAATATCTATTAGTTTGCCGTTCCACCATTGTCACCTCTTGGGTAATGCTGGTGACAGTCATCATCACTTCTTTAAGTTGATCTGCGGTAAATGGTAAAACTTCACCCCGCAAATGGGCTTTAAGTTGGAAGTGGGTAAGCAAATCACTGTAACGACGGATGGGAGAGGTTGCTTGGGTGTAAGTATCCAAACCCAAACCAGCATGGCGCAGAGGCGTAATGCTCATTTCGCTCTTGGGCATACAACGACGCATAGCGCAAGCGCGAACGAATCCGGCGGGAAGTAGCAGCAATTCCTCTTCTGGGGGTAATTCTGGTTGCGGCTGACCGCGAAAGGGCAAAGGTATGTTATGAGCTTTACCATAACGAGCTGCAACTTCACCGGCAACAATCATCATTTCAGCCACTACTTGCCGTGATGGGGAATCGTCCAAAATGTCAATATTGATCTCGTCATCTTTGACTTTGATCATCGCTTCCGGCATGGTGATGCTAATTGCCCCTTGGGCGTAACGCCAAGCTTTGCGCTTCTGTGCCCAAGTTGCGATCGCTGCAATTTCCGGTTCTGCCTGTACCCGTAATTGCAGCATTTCATCTACATCTTCGTAGGTGAGACGATAAGTCGGCTTAATCAAGCTGGTATGAATGCTGTAATCTTCTACTACCCCACTTGTACCTAAAATAATTCCGAAACTGAGGGCGCAACAAACCCGTCCCTGGATCAGACTCATTGGCCCAGTCGCTAATACCTCTGGGAACATGGGAATCATCCCCGTAGGTAAATAGACTGTACTACCCCGCTTTCTGGCTTCCAAATCTAATTCATCTTCGGGTACTAACCATCGAGTAGGATCGGCTATATGCACCCACAGGCGTTCTTGCCCATCGGGTAGTACTTCCCAACTCAGACCATCGTCGATTTCTGTGGTAGTTTCATCATCAATGGTGTATACCTTCAGGTGAGTCAGATCAAGGCGGTTTGTATCTGAGTCAATTGGCGGGAAATCCAAACGCTGTTGCGCCACTTCTAATACCTTATTAGGAAATTGGATCGGAATTGAAGAACGACGCAGGAACAAGTTTTCATAAGGACTCCAGCAACCTAAATCCACCAACAGTTGAAAGGCCCCTTGGGGTGTTGTGGGGCGTCCCAGCATGGTCATAGTTTCTAATACTGGAGCGCTTGGCGGATAAGCGCGAGCCAAGGAGTCATAATTGACCCCTGTCCGCACGGTGTCAGCAAGCAACGCGGCGTATTTTTCGAGTCCTTCTAAGCGCTGGCGATCGTGACGCCCCCACTCTACTGCTTCACCTTTGAGCGCCTGCTCTACACGAGTTAAAAATTCCTGCTGTCCCTTAGCTTTTAATGCCTCTACTTCCATCTGGTGCTGGCGTTCTGCCACCTGAGCAGCAGTTCGCGGCTCGTAAGCGTCTCCTTTTTGCTTGAAATAAAGTTTGTCGTCTGATAACAAGCAATAGGCGGCGTAACAAGGAGGCGCAGTTGATTCTGAAAATAGCAGATTCGCCATTTGGTCGGGGGTGACTGTTTCCCCATCCTCAACCAGTAATTCCCAAGCTACTTCTAAGCTAGATGGGTCTAAATAAGGCTTTAGCTGCTCCAAAAAGCTGGCAATCTCTGAGGGCTTGTACGTCTGTCCGGTAACTGTATAAGTTATTTGTCTAGGCGCGAGGCTGTGGGATTGACCACGTTCGTCTACCACAAACCAGCGGGTTTTACCGTCTGGACGTTCTACGATGCCCAGACGGCGATCGCCTTGAACCCTAAATTCAACTAGCGTCCCCTTCTCCACAACTCTCGCACTTGTAATTTGGTGAACAGTTTAAATAGTTTTAAGTTAGGAGTTAGGAGTTAGGAGTTTTGATTCTTAACTCCTGTACAGACGCAATTAATCGCGTCTCTCCTGTACGCGATTAATCGCGTCTCTCCTCATTTTTAGCCTTCCGCATTGATAAATGGCAACAAGGCCACAATCCGCGAACGTTTAATTGCTAATGTCAACTCTCGCTGTTGCTGAGACGTAAGCCCAGTAATCCGACGTGGTAATATTTTACCCCGCTCGGTGACAAACTTACGCAATAAATCAACATCTTTATAATCGATTGGTTCTCCTGGCTTGATTGGAGAAAGACGACGACGGAAATAACTCATCTCTACTTAATTTCCTTATGAACGGTATGTTTGTTGCAGTGGGTGCAGAACTTTTTCAGTTCTAGGCGGTTAGTGGTGTTGCGGCGATTCTTGGTGCTGGTATAACGTGAAACACCAGCAGAACGCTTGTCTGAATTTGTCCGACACTCGGTACACTCTAGTGTCACAATAATGCGGGCACCTTTACTCTTAGCCATAATCTTACAAACAGTGAAGCCTGAAGAGAATTAACACAAATGACTATCTTCTCACATTCCGCCGCATATTATCAACTAATCTTTTGATTTTTATGTCGAGCGAGTAGCCACGACGCGACGAAACGATAAAAGTTCCACAATAGCGATCGTGTAAAGCCTGCCGCATCTGAGCATCAGAGAAGGCAGTCCCACAATCAATTGCTAGGGGAAGTACTAGCAGTATAGCAGTGGGATTGGCTCTAATATTGCTCAGGGCAATTGACACTAAAAGGGCACCCAAGCCGACGATCGCCTCTCGCTTCACCAGTGAGAGCAAATCTGGAATTCTGCCCATTACTTCCCCATCTTCAACTTCTAACACTTTTAAATCGAAGGCCCAACGCCCTAAACTTTGCCCTTGATTGTTGTATGCCACCAGCACCCGCAAAATCAGCCAAAATATCACAAAAACTAGGATTTGCATAAATTGAATCCCGATATCGCCGCCTCCCAGTAGAGAACTGACTAACCAGACACCAAGGAAATCAAGCCCCAATGCCATACCTCGCCGCCCAATTTCAGCCTTTGGATAGTGTTTTTGGGGAAGTCGTTCGATAGTCATACAACACAGGTATTTTTATTTAGGGATTGGGAAATAATTGCTCCTGTTTTTAATATTAAGGTGATGACTTAGCTTTGGCGTTTAGACTTGTTTTGGATGAAGAGAGCGTTTTTGGTAAAGTTTAGTAAATTATTAAACGTTTGTATCCAAAGAGCCTCAAAGGCTTATTTGAACAGTGAGTCAATCCTAACTACTGAGGATTTTTAGAGGGTGTAGAGGATTGCTCTTGGCGTCATATTGGTTTACATCTAGATCAATGGACAGGTGAACCGAAAGGTTCTACAATCTGACTGATTGCGGTAAATTTACCTATTGCCCAATCAACATAAGCATAGTAAAGATTTTCTAGTGATTACGTTTGATTGCGGAAGCATTAAATTAATATAGGAAAGTCTTGAAGTAAGGGGCAGCAAAAAAATGGATGTAAAGCTGATTCTAGCTGGATTGACAGTTATCTTTACGGTTTCGTGCTTATTTTTTGGCACGAAAAATGGATTCTATGATTCAGATAACTATCACGGCAATGGCTCTGCACATTGAGATAAATCTGTAGACGCTTGGGCGACTTCCCGTAGGGTGAGTTGGTTAAGAGCGTTCAGAACTTGCAAAGGGAAAATAAACAAGAGGCATCCTTGAGCTAGTAATTTGATGGCTTCTGGTTAGTCCACCTTTCTGAACCAGTGCGGGTTCGGTAGAGGCGTCCTCCCCAATCAAAAATCTGTATTCTCAGGGTGTAGGGGCGCACGATAAAACTTACCCCTAAGTCACAAAACCAAAATTTTTGTAATTTTTGGCTTTTGAGATATGTCCATGATGATGAGGTTTGAGGGGAGGAGAGCATGAGGGATAATCTGTCGCCATCCTCTCGCGTAGATGCTGCGGAAGGGGGTAGTGAATTAGAATGTTTCCCCTATAGTGTCCAGCATTACGATGAGGGTGTGTGTTTATTGGTGAAGATGGGGCCACACCGCATCCTGTTGGATTGTGGTTTGGAGGATATTTCATCGCTGGCGAAGGGGCTTACTAAGTCGGTACGTGGAGTTGGTTCGCCCTCACCAGCAGATTTCGTTTTAATTAGTCACGCCCACCCAGATCACGCCAGAGGCCTACTGGCACTTCATAAAGCTTTTCCAAAGTTACCTATTTATGGTAGCGAAGTAACCAGCAAGTTACTGCCGTTGAATTGGCTAGACCAAGATCCTGAGAAAATTTCCGAATTTTGTCATGCTTTGCCTTTGCGATCGCCTGTGGAATTCCAAGATGGTTTGGTGGCAGAATTATTTCCCGCAGGGCATCTACCAGGGGCAGTGGCAATTCTCCTTACCTACACCACTAAGCAGCGTACTTACAAGCTACTGTATACAGGAGATTTTTTCCTGTCAAACTCCCGGTTGGTAGAAGGTTTGCGTTTAGAGGAACTGCGAGGATTAGACTTAGATGTGCTAATTATTGAAGGCAGTTATGGTACATCCCGTCATCCTCACCGCCGCAACCAAGAAAATCAACTAGCAGAACGAATTAATCGCGCGATCGCTGATCATTGTTCTGTAATTCTTCCCACTCCTGCTTTAGGGCTGGGTCAAGAATTATTAATGCTCTTACGCTCTCATCACTATTTCACTGGACGAGATTTAGATATCTGGGTAGATGGTGCTGTGGCTACTGGGTGTGATGCCTACTTAGAACTGCTACCCCATCTTCCCCCATCTGTACAGAACTTCGCCCGCCATCAACCCTTATTTTGGGATGAACGGGTGCGTCCTTGCGTGCGTCGTTTACAACCAGAATATCGTCCCACTGTGGGTAAGTCACCTTGTATTGTCCTTACCGACTCTACAGATGATTTGGGTAAGTACTGCCAACTAGACACTGGGCCTTGGCTGATCCTCGTACCAGAAAAAATTGATATAAAAGTTAATAAAGAATATTTAGCACCTACCACTGTTGAAGCTTATCTCTTGGCTCAACATAGTGATGGCCCTGGTACTACGCAGCTAATTCATAATTTGCGACCCCAGCACGTCATTTTTATTCACGGTTCTCCTGCCTACTTGGCAGACCTGACTAGCTTAGAGGAGTTGCAAAACCGCTACCATGTCCATTCTCCGGCGGCTGACACTTTAGTAGAATTGCCTATCGGCGATACATTTTTACAACCCGCAGCACCAGAAACTAATTACGAAGGCGAACTGACAGAGTTGGGAAGAGTAATCACAATCACCCTAGCCGATGTTATTACTACCGATCCACGTTGGCAGCAATTTGCCGATACTGGTTTAATCGAAGCTCGTTGGCAAGGCGAAGAACTAGTATTGAGGGGATTGTCTCAACGAGAATTGCTCAATCAAAATAGCGATCGCTATACATGGACAAATGTAGACTGTTGCGGTACTTGCCGACATCAAAGGGGGCAGCGGTGTTGGAATCCAGCTTCCCCGTTGTATAACTTTAAGGTAACTCTAGAAGGTTACTGTCCTGCTTTTGAAGGTTTGAATGATAGCCAATAGTCATCAATCCGATGCCATTAGTCATTTTTAATTAATGACTAATGACTAATGACTAATGACTAATGACTAATGACTACTAATTAATTATTCTGGATTCGAGTCAGTGTAACGGTTGTGGATGCGTTCGGCTTCGGGACAGTCTTCAGTCATCAAAGGTTCCACATTACCGCGTGGTACTGAAGCCAGTTTTTGCGTTACAGCACCAATGCTCTCGAGACGAACCATTTCTTCCCAAGAACAAACTTCATCCTCTTCTTCTGTTTCATAGCGTAGGGTCACTAAATCTCCCTCTATGTCGATGATGCGGGCGCGTTCAATCCAGCGTTGCTGGTCCCGCAAGAAAACACATACCTCGCGCCCATCGCAACAGAGTTGATAAATCTTGCGGTGTAGCATGTACTGTTTCTGCCTTTTTAAACAACGTAGTTAAACCTATCAAAATCTGGGTTCTACCCAATTACATTACACCTTTAAGAGGTTAATTTCACCGTTCAGAACAAGTACACTTCATCACCCAATCCCAAAACTTGCATGTAGTTGCCAAATATTGAGAAATTTTGGGTCATAAATCAATGCTTGTTTTAGCAATGAACTCAATCTCCCTCCGGCTCATTCTACGGAATGTCTGCTTCATTGAAGTCAAACAATTCGGAACCTGTCCTAACCAGGTTGATATTTGCTGGTGAGTCCTTGTTACCATTATGTAATAAAGAATACTCAAAACCAATCGTTGATTGCGGTTGTTTAACTTGCCTACTTATAATCATTGGCATTGCTGGGAAGTCCGGGGACTTGGTTTTACTTTTACCCATGTGTATATGATCTTAACTCATTCTCTTGCTGACCTTGATGGTTTTCAACAATAACACCTAAATAGTTTTGATTTTTGAAGGTTTTTGCTTGATGATGGCTAACAAAAAGGCAGGGGAGGAAAAAGAGTTATTAGGCAATAATTCTTTCTCCCCCTGCTTCTCTTCTCCCCCTGCTTCCCTTGCTCACCTCAACAAATAACTTTCTCTTTTCCAAACTCTATTGGGAGTATCAGCAAGATTTATATGGTAGCGGAAATTCCATAAGCACGTTCGATGAGGAGGCTTCTCGTTTAATTTTACCTGCCCGAACTGCATCGTATAGGGCTGCAAGGGCTGACAAATCCTCTTCCTTCCAGCATTTAGTGACCAGCACTTGATAGAGTAATCCCTCAGATTCAACACTAAGATATCCAGTTTGGAAAGCAGATTCAACGAGTGTGCGAATCATCTTGGTTAGGACAGAGTAAACAAATTGTTATGTCAAGTGTGGAACATTTCCCTCTGATAATAATTGATATGGAACATGAATATCATGTGATTATCATTACACCTAATTAGTGATTTAGATCACAAAAAGGGGTCACAATATGACATTTAAGTGCATCTATCTATTGATACACGGATACATGTAAAACACTAAATTTCGATTTTATACGTAGGCAGCACATAATTTAACAATTCTTTTAAGATAGGGAAATTTTTAAGTAAGTATCCCCAAAATATAGTGAAACATAAGCAATCAAGCAAAAAACTGGCGGAAATCTTCATCCTTTTGACTTAATTGCACCCAGTCTAAGTTTAAAGACTGGAATTTTTGCACTAAGCGATCGCAAGCCGGACGTTCGGTAGCGTAATGTCCGGCATCGATTAAAATGAGATTGCGATCGCGGCTTTCTTGAAACTGATGAAACTTACAGTCAGAAGTCAGATAAGCTTGAGCACCACTTTTGGCGACGGCTGAAATAAAACTAGCCCCCGAACCACCCAAAACAGCAACTCGTGAAATTGTTTGCTGTAAATCAGCGCTTGGGGAAAAAATCAAATTAGGAGGAGCAAGTCGCCCTTGAATGGTTGCGAGTAATTCATGTAATGTCATAAATGGCTCTAGCAAACCAATACGACCATATCCTAATCCTGCTTGTGTAGGTTGTATAGGAGTAACTTCTTTGAGTTCTAAAATTTGAGCTAAAACGTCAGCAGTACCATCTTGCACTTGGTCAAAATTCGTATGGGCAGTGTAAATACCAATATTGTGGGTAAAGGATAACCGTACCATTTCGGCGATCGCTTCACCACTGCATAAAGATTTGGGAGGAGTAAAAATCAAGGGATGATGGGCAAATATCAGGTTAGCATTTTCTGCGATCGCTTCCTGCATTACTGCCAAAGTCGGTGTCAAACATACCAAAACCCGTGCTTTTTCTTGCAACACTCCTGGTTCAATCTGCCAGCCGCAATTATCCCAGCTTTCACACCAAGTGGGATCTGCCCATGCTTCAAACCAAGTAATTAAGTCAGCAATTTTCATAATTATTTTCTTCAGCAATTTTTAATTTTCAATTGCTAATCAGTGTCTCTGTGGTTGAATATTTAATTTTAATGCTAATTGCTGGCGCATTTCTTGGAAAGGTTTGTTCCAGACAGGGCTAGCATTCCAGTTCCACACTGCTACTGGGATAAGTTCTTCTTGGGCAAGATAAGTTAGTAGACGATATTCATCTTCCGGTTCACGAGAAAAAGTGAAGGGATTACGGTAGCCTGTATCACATAGTTTATAAGATGTGATTTGACCATGATTAATCCGTTGTAAAAGTTCTTTCCCTTTGACGAGCAAATAATCCAAAAAAACCAAACTAAAAGGCTCTATGTGTGCGCGTTTTTGTGGCTCTTTTTGTACCCATCTTGCCCACTCGAACCCATACATAAAATCGTGAACGTAACGGAAGCGCATTTCCGTTTTATTTCCGAACATTTCTGTAAGATAAACCATTTTTTCACCAAAATATTTTAAAAAATTTATAGCACCTTCATCTGCTACTAAAGCCTGCCTAAGCATACTATTTACCAGAAAATCAAAATCCCAGAATATGTTTTCTGGGAAGTTTTGCAACTGAGTACATACTATACTTTCAAGAGTTTCTTGAAGGCTTATGAGGAATTCAATATCAGTGTTGTGTTCAGTAATTAAATTTTCAAATTCTGCAAAACTGGTAATTAATGTTTTTTTGGGATTAAGTGATAATATGTTAATAGACTGTTGGGCAAGGATTTCATCAATAAATTGGAAAGTATGAGTGGGTGTCAGTTCTTGCTTCATAGTAATTGAAATAGCCCAGACAGCTTACAGTAAATATTAGTTTATCTCGTAAAAATCATATTTTTAAAATTTACAAATAAACTTTACTTTTGTATTTACAAATTGACACGAATTATTTAGTGTGGATTTGATTAATTTTCATGACAAAACGATCGCGGCAAAATTTATTTAATGCATATCACCGCGAGTTTATGAGATTATAGCCAAAAGGTAAGCGGAGTAACCAGAGTATTTAAACTCTACAGGACTCCACCTTAAATAAATAAAACTTGAGAATCGGTTATCCAGAAATATGGACAACCAATTCTCTTAAATGACTGCGCTGGCGGTGTTCCCAAATATAAATTCCTTGCCAAGTTCCCAGTACTAAATGACCACGATTAATGGGGATATGTTCAGAAGTGTGGGTGAGTGCGGTACGAATGTGCGCTGGCATATCATCGGGGCCTTCTGCATCGTGAATATATTTTCCCGATTCTGGTACAAGTTTTGCCATAAAGTTAGCTAAATCCACAAGGACATCGGGATCGGCATTTTCTTGGATAACTAAACTGGCTGAAGTGTGGCGTAAAAATAGAGTACAAAGACCAGTTTCAACTCCCGATTCTGCAACTGTGGCTGCAATTTTCGCAGTGATGTTGTAAAAAGATTTACCAGTGGTGGAAATTTTTAGTAGCTTTTGGTAGTGAGTCATCTAGAACACTGTTATTGATGTTGGTAAGAGCTAATTAGCGGTTCAATCTGCTGGATGTTGCCATTGTTCAGATCAATAGCAGAAAGTTTAAGAACAATAATAATATTTATACCGCACTGAAGAGACTGAATCTGGTAATGAGTTTAGATATGGTCAGAAAACTTAGCATTGCACTGTTTGTGACAAATAAGATGTTCATCTGGGTGATTAAAATTTGCCGCTCTTCTTTTTGCCTTTCTAGCACTCGACGCACATCTTGAGCGGCTAATTCCAGCGTTTCTTCGTCTATTATTAATTTATGTTGTTTTGAAGAACTTTATTCGACTCGAAATAATTAATTACAGCATGAGCGATCGCTTCATTACCATCCTTAGCAATTAGTTCAGATTGTTTTGGTAATTGAGGTAACTCACGTAAAAAATCCCAAGTCCCTTGAAAAAACTCAGATGGGGTGATGATTTGATGCAGGTTATAATTTGTTATGCCTTCTATTAGAAAAGTTGCTTCGGCAAAATCCTCACGCGGTATGGTAACAATAGGTACTCCTAATAGTACGGCTTCAGCAAAAGTACTGTAACCAGGTTTAGAAATGACTCGCCCACAAATAGGCATAAAATCCACAGGGCGGTATTTGCGGTCATCAATTTTAACTAAATTAGGTAGATTAGGGGCAGATTGATCAAAGATGATAAATTGCCAATCTGGAAATCGCCGCAGGTTATCGTAGGGAATTTGCTGTAAACCCAAGCCGCCAAAGGTCAACAAAATAGTTTTTTCTACTGGTGCAGTTATTTCCCAAAGAGAACGTAAATCATCAGCAGAGTAACGGGGGGAACCGCCTGTTAAACCGACATCTGTGATATTGTTAAAAGCTGGCATTGATTCGTGCAAGGGGAGACGAAACAGGCGATCGCACTTTGAGTACCAATCACTAATCCAATCTGCAACTGCGGTAAATTCACCTCCCCAATCTCGGTAGATCAAGTCCCAGCCAAAGTTACTCATCATCCAGCAGGGAATATTTGCACCTTTGGCAAACCCAGGAGCGAGGAAGGGAATGTCTGCCAAAATGAGATTAACGCGATTTTGACGGATAAAATTTACTTCTGAGCCAATGAGCGAATTTTGATGTTTCTTAATATCGAGCAACTTTTCTAAAGTCGCTACTTTATCCATTGTCAAACTATCGGTTTGCACCACACCCAAATCAAATGCACGGGGACGATAGATAAAATCGCCTTCTATGTAGCACTCTAGCAACCAGCGTGGGGCAGTAGTTACGAGAATTAGCAGAACTTCTGGACATAATTTTTGAATTGTCGCAGCAACAGAAGCAATGCGGGTAGCATGACCAAAGCCGTGGTTAGTTATGGCTAAGTATAAGATTGGGCGTTCCATTTTAAAGTTAGGAGTTAGGAATTAGGAGTTAAAATCATAGGAATACACGGGATGCGGGAAACTCAGTCATTTCAATGCTCAGAGGGAAGCGGCACGAGTGACTTTAGTCGCCGTGGTATTTTTTATATTATTGAGATTATCGTACCAAAATGGTAAAATGCATGTTCACATCTTTTATCAAAGATAAAATTTGAAAAAACCCCTAGCCTGTTAGGGGCTTTTTTTGGCCATTGGTCATCGGACATTAGACATTCAACATAGTCAAAATTCCCAGACTGATAACTTATAACTCCTAATTTTTAACTATTTTTGTTAAAACCTTGAATCGCCTCAACCAATTGGTCAATTTCCGATTCTGAAGTAAAGTAATGAACGGTGGCGCGTATACAGCTAGGATCGGCAATTGTCCGAGTTAATATTCTTAGTGAGTCTAAAAATTGCACTAATTTGAGATTAGCTTGGGGCTGATTATTTATGAGTTGGAACGAGACTATACCGCTTTCAGGTGGGGAAGTTCGCAGACACTTAACATCAGGTAACGCCACTAGGGACTTCCAAAGGTAGTCACTGTTTTGGCAAATTTGCTCGTAACGTTCCTGTGAGGTTCCCCATTGCTGATGGATTGCGATCGCCTCTTGTAACCCAACATACAACGGATAAGCTAATGTAGATACTTCATATCGTCGCCCATCGGGAAGCCAATCCACAGGCTGAGATTGACTATCCACAACAATGCCATTCAAACCAATAAACGTAGGTTTCAGGCTTTCTCGTGCTTCTGGTCGGACATACAAGCCACCAGCACCCGCAGGGCCACATAGCCATTTGTGACCAGTGAAAGCATAAAAATCTACTCCCAATTCAGTCAAGTTTAAAGGCAACAAACCAGCAGATTGGGCAGCATCTATCAGTAAAAAAGAATGATTATTCCTGCATACTTCGGCAATTTTATCAAGAGGTAAAACTTGACCAGTATTCCAGAAAACATGACTTAATATTACAAGGCGGGTAGTAGGGCGTAAGTGCTGGGCAATAACTTTTACAGGGTCGCCCTCATTTAAAGTCGCCTTTAGGGGACAGGTGGTAACTTCTACAGCGAATCTTCGCGCGATTTCCTGTGTTGTGGCAATCACACCTGGGTGTTCGCAGTCTGAGAGCAGTATATGGTCGCCAGCACGCCACTCGATGCCCCACATGGCGATATTACAGCCAACAGTGACATTTTGGGTGAGAGTAATTGTTTCGCTTGGTGCATGTAACTCTAAAGCGATCGCTTCTCTAGCAGCTTGAGTCTGGGGCGCTATCCAGCGATACGCCTCATTACCAAAGGGGCCTATTTGCTGAACATAAGCTTGAGTTTGGGCGATCGCATCCATTGCCCTTTGGGGCATCGGCCCTTGTCCCCCATAATTGAAATAAGTCTTATTCGCTAAAGCGGGAAATTGCTCTCGATGGCTATGCAACCTGGTTTGGGCGACAGAAATACTAGTCATAATTTACAATGGATATCTGCTATTTACAGGCTATTGATATAAGAGGTATTTGTACTTTGTCCTAGCAGCAATGCTAAAAATAGGGATGAGATTAATTTAAGCGATCGCTGCCAAATCTTATCTCGTAATCAGCAACGATAAATGCTCTCTGACTTTTTGTCCTAGATTCTGCGCTGTTTGAGGAGTAATCAGATGGTGTTTGAATTCTGATGCATGAAGTCACGGGACACCTTGGTGATCAGGATCAGACTCGTAGCGTGGGAAGAGATGCCAATGAATATCTGGCTCACTATTGCCATAACATGCATGATTGATTTTCCACGGACTAAAAGCGTTAACGATCACTTGTCCTGACAGCATCACCTCTTGAAATAAGGCAGATTGGATAGGTGGGGGAAGTTCATGCAACTCTCTAATATGTTTTTTTAGAAGAATAAGGGAGTATCTGCGATAAAACTGATGATTGCCAATCACCAAGATTGAATGCTCGAATTCGTGGATGAAGTAAGGATTTTGACCGCTTCTTTCGAGGGTGACACGCTCACAGATAAGACATGGCTCATGTTGTTCTGTCATGTATCCTTGTAATCATGGATAAAACGTGATTTTGTTATTCTCCCCCATCTGTCACTTAGGAGAAACGCAAAGACTTATCTGTTTACCTCACTAGCTAGCTGTTGACAGTATAGAATAAACGGCAAATCAGGTGTAGAGGCGATCGCCACTTCAAAACTTTAATTGTCTGAGTTCCTGCCAGAGTGTGCTAATTCTTGTTAACTTAAAAGGATGCTAATTAATGCTGAACTCCTACTGCAATATCAACGCTGTAAACGTCGGACTTTTCTAGATATCCACGGTGACAAAAGTCAGCGCGATGCTCCCAATGAGTTGCTGCAAAAACTACAACAGGACAAAATCGCTCATCATCTGAGTGCTTTGGCAAAGGTGACTTATCACCAACCAGATTATTCTTATGGAAACTGGGAAGCGGCAGAGGCAGCAACTTTAGAATTGATGCAGCGTGGGGTTGAGTACATCTATAAGGGAGTACTGTTAGCAACTTATTCTGAAGGATACACCCTGCTAAGTCGTCCAGATTTACTCGTCAAACGGCCAGGAAAATCCTGCTTTGGAGATTGGATGTACGTTCCGGCTAACATTGAACTGGGTAAGCGCCCTAAGCAAGAATATCAAGTTGTTGCCGCATTTCACGCCCAAGTATTGGCAACAATACAGGACTTTGCACCAGAAACAGCTTGGCTGATATTGCGTACCAAAGATAGAAATTATCCTGTGGATTTGCTCAAATGGACACCACGGATGCAGCAGATTCTGGAAGAGTTTATTCAAGTTTTAGAGTTACCGAATCCGCCAGAGGTGTTTATTTCTCGGCAAAAGTGCAATCTTTGCCATTGGTATAGTCAATGTTATGCGATCGCTCAATCTGAAAAACATCTCTCACTATTACCAGGTGTAACACCTCTTCGCTACACTCAACTGCAAGACGTAGCCATCACCACACTAGAATCTCTCGCTAACACTAGTCCCAGCGCCTTAGAAAACCTAGTTGGTTTCGATAGGGAAGTAGCGCCCAAGCTGATAGTGCAAGCTCAATCTACATTGGAAAAACGACCGTTAATATTACCCTACCCGCTACCAATAAAAGATATTACATTCACAGCACCTATAGAGCTTTACTTTGATATTGAGGCACAACCAGACTTGGATTTAAATTATCTTTTGGGGGTTTTGGTCGTTGATAGACTTGCCAATACAGAACAGTTTTATTCGTTTTTAGCAGATAAACCAGAAGACGAAGAATTAGTTTGGCAGCAATTTTTGGATTTGGTTTGGCAATATCCCGAAGCGCCAATTTATCATTTTTGTGTGTACGAGTTTGATACAGTCAAACGGCTGGCAAAGCTTTACCACACTCCTTCCTCGTCAGTGCGTCCTGTACTGAGTCGATTTGTGGATGTATATGAACAATTAACCCAAAGTGTAGCATTGCCTGTAGAAAGTTATGCCCTGAAAGCGATCGCTCGTTGGTTAGGATTCGAGTGGCGAGAAAAAGAAGCTAGTGGTGCTAAATGTATTTACTGGTATGATCAGTGGCTAGAAACAGGCGATCGCACCTTACTAGAAATTATCCAAAGCTACAACGAAGATGACTGTCGCGCTACCCTCAGAGTGAAAAACTGGCTTGTAAACTTTTTTCAGGATGAATATGGTTTGCGGCTAGCTTAAGTAATTTCGTATTTTTTAAAGGTTTTCAATTGGTTGGAATACATATTATTTGTAGTGGCGCACAGATGTGCAACCCTACTTGCTTCAGCGTGATATCTTCTTTTTAATTTTCCTATTTCAACAAAAAATTCATGCAGCTAATTCAAAAAACATTTGCAATACCACGAATTATTTACTTATTTATTTCGATTATAATTATCATTATTTTATTCAAAATTATACCCATAAATGCTGTTGAAGTCAGTAGCATAGAGTTTATCGGTGAAGCTACTTTAGCAAAAGGTTTAACCTTACAAAAAACTCAAGTTGGAGGTTTATCTGGAATTACCTATAATCCAAAAAACAACCTTTATTATACTATTTCCGATGACCGTGGACAAAAAGGTAATGCCCGTTTCTATACTCTGAAAATCGACTTAAGCAAGGGTTCCCTACAAAAGGGTAGAGTTCTTCCTGTCAGTGTTACCACGTTATTAAATGAAAAGGGTCAAACATTTCGCCCTGGTGAAACTGATACAGAAGGTATTGCCTTAACTAATAAAGCGACTGTATTTATTTCTTCTGAAGGCGATGCTGCAAAATTAATTAATCCTTTTATTAAAGAGTTCTCACTATCTTCTGGCAGAGAAATTACAACACTTACCATACCAAACAAATTTTTGCCCGATAAAAGTAGTAAACAAGGTATCCGCAACAATTTGGCTTTTGAAAGCCTTACAATCACACCCGATAAAAAGCATCTATTCACAGCCACCGAAAATGCTCTAATTCAAGATGGTGTTGCAGCGAAAGCTGACATAGGTACTCCTTGCCGGATTTTGCAATACAACTTGCTCAATAACCAGCCAGAAAAGGAATTTCTTTATCAAACAGAACCAGTTTCCCCCTTTTTTAATCTGACTGGCAAATTCGTTAGTGGATTACCTGATTTCCTTGCTCTCGATAATCAAGGACACTTCCTAAGTTTAGAACGGTCTTTTACTGGTTTAGGATTTGCTATTTCCCTGTTTCAGATTTCTTTAGAAGGAGCTGATGATATTCATAAGATAGATAGCCTTTTAGCAGTTGACTCTAAGAATATTAAACCAGTTCAGAAAAAACTGCTATTAGATTTGAGAACCCTAGATGTGCTGCTAGACAACATCGAAGGCTTAACTCTTGGCCCTAAACTACCCGATGGTCAGCAATCATTAATTCTCATTAGTGATAACAATTTCAACTCCCTGCAACGCACCCAAATACTAGCCTTTAAAATTAAAATTGAAACACCACTAATCAGATTATTACGCCGTTTACTCCCGAATCTTAACCTTTAACTGTACAGAGGTATCGCCCCTTTACTGCCATTTACTTTTTCCTGTGTATTCACGGAATATACTAGGCAGCTTGATCTAGCTTATTTTTAGTTTCAGTGTAATTTCTCAACCGGATTCATTAATAAATATGTTACACAATGTTTAGGAATATTAGCAGATAGATTAACCAGGGTTACAATTTATGATTAATTTGCTGCAATATATTATAATTTATAAATTTAAATTTAATAATTAGCTAGACTTATTAAAGTATTTTACCAACAATATTTTTTATAAAT
>NZ_CAXTNP010000006.1:0-70869 GCF_964245575.1 uncultured Nostoc sp.
TTCTGATTAATTTTTAATTTTTAACTTTTAATTTTTAATTAAAAAAAGGTCAAAGGTTGGTCATCTACGGTTTACTAACAACAATTTTAGCAATGTAGTCTTTGAGTGCGCTCGTCTGTCCGCTATGTGGGTACGGGGAAACCTCTATCAATCTCACCGAATATTTATCTAAAAATTGAATTGGTAAAGCATCACTACCTGGTATAAGGGTTAGCATTAATGTTGAAACTTGCTGACCATTTTTTATGATGTCTAATCCTATAATAACTTGCCCTTGCCAAATACAAGTTACTTTAGTTGGACACCGAGAATCCTGGATAACTTTTGAAAATTTGATTTCAATCTTTTCAGTGGGGAGGTAAGCTGTCTTTCCATATTTAAGATAAAATGGAGTATCTAAAGTAGTTCCAACTCTAGCCATCAATTGTTGATGATTACCTTGAGCAATTGATTGGACTTCTATTCTTGAAGGCTTGATATTTGATAAGAGTCCATAGCTAGGAAGACAATTTCCTCCACCAAGAAATGTTAATATAACTGCTGTGCTTACTATATTTTTCATTTTTTATACTCCATAGTCAGTAATTTTTATTAGTTGAGCCAGAAAGCAGGCTGATAAATTATTCTGTTTTCTGCTAGAGTGAAGCTTCAAAACACAAAACGCAATTAGCTAACTTTTAGGCATAGGCGCAGCCCGCACTTCTCTGCGAGACGCTGCGCGAACGGCAAGCTCAGTGACCATCGTAGACATCGCTTCTTGCATAACCATTACAATTGAGAGCCGTTTGGCTTCTCACGCTTGAGTTAGAATCCCATAAAACCAGCAATCTAAATACATAAGCTTTTTTCTGATTTCAAGAACTTCAACAGCGCTTTTCAAAGAATTCATTGCTTAATTTATCTTGAAAATTCACTCTAGTTTTACTTTCTAGCATTATTACTCCATAGTTGAGCAATTATTACATTATGTAAAAGGGACATTATTTTTTCTCTGTTCTCAACAAGCCCAGTTTTATGCGATGAGTAATGACCACGATTTCACAAGGCGTAGCCTGTCGTAGACATGGTTTTAATGGAAAATAATCAAATAAGAAATGCCGATTTTTTCGTTGGTTCTTAACATTGGTTGCGATTAAGAGTAATTTAGATGCGTTTGCTCTGGCGAACGCAGAACTTAAATCTTTAAAACTCGATAAAATCTCACAAGTAATATTTTCTCACTCAATAGACTACAAAAATCACACTTCACTTTTTTTTGTAGTTTAATACATTACATTGTATTGTATAACTCCAAAGAGGTAAATTTGCCCTGTTTGTGCCGAAAAATCACTGTAAAAATTGCCTCTAAAGCATTCACCATAAGGATTATCGGACATTTTTCTTAAATCTACCTTAACAATATCAAAAGAATCGGCAATCCAATCGAAATTTTGTTCATTTTAAATGTAAATCTGATCTTCTAGACTTTTACTAAGTGTGGTGCTTGCTGTTTTTATTAGTATTTTTTATTGAAAATGAAAGTAAAAAAATGCTTTCATTCATGTCGTTGATCTTCCTCTTGATAGAGAAATTTCAGTTTGAGTAATAGGAGTTTAATTCTAATGGCAACTTCTGACAATAGCAATCAAACTGTTGGCTCACAAAGTACTAGCAACAGTTCAACTGGTAATGGCAATTTTTCTTTCAGTGATGGCAAATGGCAGTCTACCGATGGCAGCAGTCTAGATGGTGGCAGTAGCTTTGGTGGCGCTGCTAGTGATAGTAATATTTTCGCTTCCTTCATTGGTGGTGGTAACTCATCCACAACCAGTGAAGATGGAAAGTACAAATATAATTATGAGCGACCACTTGACGAGCGGGCTTTAACTGATACCAATAATCCGTTCAATCAACTAATCGGAGTCGTTGGCGGTGATATTAGTGCCTTAGGTGGTGGTAGCAACCCCTTTGCTGGTGGTGGCGCATCTGGTAGTAACGCATCTGGTGGCGGTACCAACCCCTTTGCTGGTGCTAACGCATCTGGTGGCGGTACCAACCCCTTTACTGGTGGTGGCGCATCTGGTGACGGTAGCAACCTCCCTGGTAACTTACCATTTGGCAGCACTCCGCCTTCCAAGGAAAGTGGAAGCAACCTACCTGAAACTGGCAACGGTCAACCTGTACCTTATAAGAGCGACAACTGGATATCTGATATTCAAAAATTAGATGGTGCAAATGCTATCGGTAACAGTGGCCAAGGTAACGGTAACTGGCTATATGGTAGTAACAACACAACCGACGGTAATGGTAACTGGAATTTTGGTAGCGGTAACACAACCAACGGTAACGGTAACTGGAACTACGGTGATGGCGGCAAAACCGAAGGTAATGGCAACTGGGGCTTTGGTAACGAGAACACAACCAACGGTAACGGTAACTGGAACTTAGGCAATAACAACGACATCCTTGGTAATGCCAATACACTACCTGGTAGTAAAAACGATATCCTTGGTAGTGGCAACACTGCCAATGTAACTAACAGCAATCTCCTTGGAAACCGGATTGAAGCCAGTGGTGATGACAAAACACTCGTTGGTAATGAAGGCTGGAATTTCCCTGTTAGTGGCGAACTGATATCACTAGGTAGTAATAAGCCTAGCCAAAATATAGGAACTGATGTCAGCAGTTTACTCAGTAGTTCTGACCTTGTAACATCCGCCATATCAAATCCAGGCTATAACAACCCAAATTATGATTTCTCTACCATAGCCTAAAAGTTTGTAGCAGACAGAAGCCAGTTTTTGCATCGGTAAGTCTGTCTATTGTGGCAATGGCCCTTTTTGCCAACTTGAGTTGATTACATTTTGAATACAATACTTCTGGTTTAAGCTTTGCAGATGACATTGCTCTCATTGAGCGGCGCAAGAATCAACCTTCTAGCACTTCAAAAATTTAAATCTGTAATTAACCCAGAAGTATTACTCTTTGAAATCTAGTGGGTAAGGTATAGAAAAAATAATTAACCGCAGATGAACACAGATACTTCTAGATTCGTAGTCATGTGTAGATTATAGCACAAAGCAATGTGTAGAAAAAACTCATTGGAGTGGTTAATTTAAGTCAAATGCATAAAGATTATTTTCAGTAATTCGGCGCGAGTAAACGGTTTAGTCAGATATCCAGATGCCCCAACTAATTTTGCTTTTACTTTGTCTACAATCCCTTTATTCCCAGTGACAAAGATAATAGGAGTCTTCTGAAATATGGAATTATTTCGTATAATCCGGCACAATTCATAACCGTCTATTCCTAACATGTTTAAATCCAGCAAAATTAAGTCCGGTTTGTGCCTTATAATTGACAAAGCGGCTTTTAGTGGATCGTTAATAGTCACTACAGAAAAATTTTCATTTTCTAATAAACGGCTAATTTCTTTGAGAATTGTGGGGCTATCATCTACAGAAACGATTTTGTGGAATTTTTGTGCCGTTACAGTAGCAGCCGTTACTCTTTGGGAAGCAGAATTTATGTTATTTGATATTGTTGGTTCTTGAAAGTTCTCTTTTAAAGGAGCAGAAATCTCTGGTAATCGTTGAACAGGAGCTATATTCTCTTCAGAAATATCTAGGTAAGAGTTAACGGTGATATTTAGTTCTTTTTTAGTGTCAACTAACTTTGGAATGAATTTTGAGATCAGCGATTGCTCCTCAAATATCTTTGGTAATTTATCATAAGGTGGATCGGCTTCATGCAAGATAATCGCACCCTGAAGTATGTAAGGGTATAAAATGCGAGCCAGTTGGATTTCATCTTGATTCAAAATTACGGCCAGATGACACAGGCTGAAACCCTTCATCCAACTAGTTAAAGCTGGCTGAAGTTTTGATAAATCTTTTTCTTCAATTTTACTGTTAATCAACAGATATGGACGTTGATATGGAGAATAAATTTGAGGAACAAAAGCTTGCCAATTTTGTAATCTTACTTGGCAACGTTCTAGGGTTTTTTCTACATCTAACCTGCAAATTCTTGGCATTCTCTCAAGTGGTTCTGCTAATTCATAAGTACCTTCTTTGATTAGCAAAAATGATTCAATCACCTCTTGAACTAATTCTTGAATCAGCACTGCTGCTTGTGTAGAATGTAGATGTTGTTGACTAACAAGCCAGGATATAGCCTGATACTCAGGAGGGTGGCTTCTCGAATTGCTGTCATCTTCGATTAACTGAGCGTGTGAATCAGGTTCAAACATTAGACGTAGTTGAACACGAACCTCACTGGTAAGCAGGGGAATTTGGTGGCTGAGGCGACGCAAATGACGTTCTAGCCGATCAAATGGTTCCACTGAATGGGTAGCGTAGGTTATTCTTCCCTGTTCTAGGTAAATCGACCAAGAAACTGAGTTACTCAATGCTTGTAAACAAGTACTGTCGGAGCAATTGGATAACTGTCTTAACAAACTTAGAGGACGTAGTTTGGTGAATGCACCGGAATTATTCATATTTCTCAAGTTTTTTGCGGAATCAACAACCGAACATTTGTAAATTGAAAATATCAGCTATGAAATATTTTCTTCTTTGTAATATTTCTCTCTGTACAAAATATTCCTTTTAAAATATGTATATATAAAGGAATAAGACCTGAGAGCTTATTTGTTACATTTGGCACATTATACTTAATTATTCTATCTAAAAAAAATAAGTGGGTATGAATAAACGTAAACACTGATCATAGCTAGACTATCAGTAGATGTTAATTACCAACTCTTGGCTGAAGACCTTAATAATGATGTTTATTTATGCCGACTCACTTAAAAGAGTAAATTTGATTCCAAGTTTTTGCAGTTACACTGCTATACTTCTAGAGCTAATGATCTTAATTATGGTTAATTCCTTTTATGTAAAAGAACGATTCTTCTACATAAAATCTTTAAAAAGTTATCTAGGAAAGTTTACGTATTTATTGTACTGTAGGGTTAATGGATATAAATTTTGGGTAGATACATTACAACAGGGAATGCTGGGTTTTGATAAACTCTTTTTTGCTAAACTAAGCTATTATCAAGTTCTTCTTAAATATGTCGAGAACTTCATGAAAAAAATTTGTTTAATAAAAATTAGAGCATCTACCACTAGATACTATATTCTGTAAGTCGCCTTGGCGACTGTAATTATATACTCTGAGAAAAGGGAAATAAGGCTTTGAATTATAACATAACACAAAAAGTTATGGATGATACATTAAGACTTGATGAAGTAGTAGAATTTGCTGAGAACCCAGAACCACGTTGTCCTTGTGTACTCTTACTAGACACATCTGGCTCAATGCAAGGAGACCCGATTGAGGCTTTAAATCAGGGTTTACTAAGTTTAAAGGATGAATTAGTCAAAAATTCCTTAGCCGCAAGACGGGTGGAAGTGGCGATCGTAACTTTTGATAGTAATATCAATGTAGTACAAGACTTTGTGACTGCCGATCAATTCAATCCGCCGATTTTGACAGCTCAGGGATTGACTACAATGGGTGCAGGAATTCATAAAGCTTTAGACATAATTCAAGAGCGGAAATCTCAGTATCGTGCCAATGGGATTGCTTACTATCGTCCTTGGGTATTTATGATTACCGATGGAGAACCACAAGGCGAGTTAGAGCATGTGGTAGAGCAAGCATCCCAGCGCCTACAGGGAGATGAGGCGAATAAGCGTGTAGCATTTTTTACAGTAGGTGTAGAAAATGCGAATATGACTCGTTTAAATCAAATAGCTGTGCGTACCCCCCTAAAGCTGAAAGGATTAAATTTTATCGAGATGTTTGTTTGGCTGTCAACTAGTATGTCAGCTGTTTCTCATTCTCAAGTAGACGAACAGGTAGCACTACCGCCGATTGGTTGGGGGACTGTTTAATTAAAAATTACATGATGTTTACACTACTAGTACAGGTCGGCGGAAATAAACCTATCATTTCATTACAGCCATAAAGCCCAAAATTAAAGCATGCGTGAATGCGTGAATGCGTGATTTTTGACTTCCGCCTTGCGGTACTAGCTGCTGGAAAAAAATCTATGAACATATCAAAACAGATTGCTCAATGGCGGATTGTGGCTGCGTCTGTATGTGGTACAAGTCACTTAAAAAACAATCAGTTATGTCAGGATGCTCATCACTGGCAGGTATTATCAGATAACGTTTTAGTGGCAGCCGCAGCAGATGGCGCGGGTTCTGCTAGCCTTGGGAAAGTGGGAGCGATGATTGCTGTGGAGACAGCAATAGAAAACATTTCCACCAAAGGACTCACCCGGAAAATTTTGACTGATGATGCTTATGTGCGATCGCTCTTAAATGATGCCATACTAGCCGCCAAAAAAGCTGTGGATGATGAGGCGGCTACTTGTGACAAACAGCTTCAAGATTTAGCAACTACCTTAATTGTGATGGTCGCCACACCAGAAGTTGTAGCTGTAATCCAAATAGGTGATGGTTTGGCAGTGGCAAAAGATAGCATGGGCAACCTCCTGGCACTTACTATACCCGACAGTGGCGAATACATAAACGAAACTACTTTTTTAACTTCTCCTACTGCCTTAGATACAGCGCAGATGAGAGTCTGGCGCACAGACATAGTAAATGTTGGCATCATCACTGATGGACTACAAATGCTGGCTTTGAATATGGTTGTTGGCGAACCTCACAAACCCTTCTTTTTTCCCCTATTTGAATTTGTAGCTAATGCCGAGGATAAGACAGAAGCGAAGGAGCAGTTGGTAAAGTTTTTACGCTCAGAGCGGATTACGCAACGCACTGATGATGATTTGACACTCATTATAGCTGCATTCAACAACTCATAAGCAAAAAATTTACAGGTTTCACATCTCAAATAACTCCGTTAGCGGTAATTTCATTATGCAGGTACTACGTTGTTCCCCTAGAAAAGAAATCCTCAGTCTCAATGTCAGTTTGGGACGTGGCGGTGAGGCTTGTGTTTATGCAGTGCCATCCGATAACAACTTGGTGGCAAAGATTTACCACAAGCCAACGACTGCCCATGCTGATAAACTCCAAGCGATGCTTGCCAACCCGCCAGAAAACCCTACGGCGAGTTTAGGGCATATCTCTATCGCTTGGCCAGAGGATTTATTACGGGCGGCAGATGGCAAAAATATCATCCTGGGCTTTTTGATGCCACGCATTCAAGGGATGCGTCCAATCATCGACTTTTATAACCCCAGAACTCGTCGCCAACACTGTCCCCTATTCAACTATCAGTACCTGCTCCGCACGGCTCGTAACTTGGCGGCGGCTTTTGCAGCTTTGCACGCTAGTGGATATTGCATTGGTGATGTGAATGAGTCAAATATCCTCGTCAGTGACACAGCACTGGTGACTTTGATAGACACAGACTCTTTCCAAGTACTCGAACCAAACAGCAATGTTGTTTATCGCTGCCCAGTAGGTAAACCAGAGTTTACCCCACCAGAACTACAGAATAAAACTTTTGCCCAGCACGATCGCGAAATTTCTCACGACTTATTTGGGTTAGGGGTGCTAGTATTTCAACTCTTAATGGAAGGCACGCACCCATTTTCAGGGATTTTTCAAGGCGCTATTGAGCCACCGCCCTACGAAGCCCGCATTGCATCGGGTCATTTCACTTACAGCCAAAAGCGCTACGTACCCTACCTGCCGACACCTATTGCACCCCCTTGGGAAATTCTCCATCCCAGCCTACAAGAACTATTTGTCCGTTGTTTTGAAGACGGTCACAACAACCCACTGCTGCGCCCCAGTGCCCAGAGTTGGCTATCAGCTATTGCTGAAGCCGAAGATTCCCTGATTACCTGCACGACAAATCCTCAGCATCGCTACAACAACCATATACGTAGCTGTCCCTGGTGTGAACGTACCGTGCGATTAGGCGGACGCGACCCCTTCCCATCACATCGGGCTATAGAAGCTAGAGAACATCTTCAACCGCGAATCAAACGGAAAAAGCACTACACCCAGACACCGCATTTTCCACAGCGAACCATGTCACCGCACTCAGCTAATTATTGGCAGCCAGTAATTACCCCAAGCGGTGCATCTTATAAACGTTCCAAGAAGTCAAAGTTGTACCCGATTATTTGTTGCTTGCTGGGTTTTGGTTTATTGGGATATGCGGACGTAATGATTAAATTTACTCAGCCGTTGGTTTCTCAAAATGCTTACACTCAACAAACACTTAAGTCTCGCCAGACGAATAACAAACTCAGCTTCGCTGATTACTATCAGCAGGGTTATACTGCTTACAAAGACCGAGATTATGAAAAAGCAATTGCCAGTTTTACCGGAGCAATTGAACAAGAACCGACACATGCCAGAGCTATTGTAAATCGTGGCAATGCTCGCTATAACATGAAAGATTATGAAGGAGCAGTTGTAGATTATAGCCAAGCTCTCAAAATCAATCCCAATCAAACTAAAGCTCTTGTGAATCGGGGTAATGCCCGCTATATGCTCGCCGAATATAGCAACGATCCCGACTTAGAGTATAACCTAGCGATCGCAGACTATAATCGCGCCATTGGTCTCGATAGTAATGAAATTGAAGCTTATATCAGACGCGGCATTGTTCGCACCCAAATGGCTAAATATAGCGGTGAATCTCAACAAGCTTACAAAAAAGCGATCGCAGATTTTACTCACGCGATAAAACTTAATGTATCCAAAGCAGAAGCTTACTTTCAGCGTGGTGTTGTCTATTATCAAATTGCTCAATATAGCAGCAATTATGAGCAAGAATATAATCTAGCGATCGCTGACTTTAACCAAGCATTAACTATCAGCCCCAAACTAGCAAAAGTGTATCTCAAACGAGGCATGGTTCGCTATGAACTAGCACAATATGGCGGTAATGAATCTAACAAAAATCAGGCGAAAGCTGTCGAAGATATACAGGCATCTGCCAAATTCTTCCTTGAGCAAGATGATATGGATAATTATCAGCAGGCACTCAGTAACATGTGTGTAGTCATAGAAAATAAATGTGACCCTTTATTCCAAAGTTCAAGTAATGTAGAAAAAACTAACTAAAAACAAGTAAGTTTTTTTACTGGCATATTATTGGTTTAGATTTCAGAAATAAAGCCTGATTAGGGTTAGCTGACGCTAACCCTAGTTATTTATTGGGTAACATTTTTATTTAAAAGAGTAATTTATTTTCCTATTTATAGATATTCATATAGCATTTATATAGGAAAGATTTTAATTTATATTTCCTTCATAATTTTTCCGAAAATTACAGTTAGATTATTGACTGAGAAAATAAAAAAGAAATCAATTTTTCTCTATATAAGTGCATCCTCTTCATGTCGATAAAGTCAACCAATTTTAGATTTTGGATTTTGGATTTTCGATTAAAAGAGTTTTTTGGTACATGCCCCGCTATGAAAATGGGCAGAACAAATCTACTCATAGGCTCGTGACGTTCGATGACTAATCCCAAATTGCAAATCTAAAATCTAAAATTGGCACGGTCAAATAATAAAATCTCACAAATCTCCGAGGTAATTGCATGAAAGCGGTGATTTTGGCTGGAGGGCTTGGTACACGCCTCAGTGAAGAAACTAGTATCAGACCCAAGCCGATGGTTGAAATTGGTGGTAAGCCAATTCTCTGGCACATAATGAAAACTTACTCTGCTCACGGCATTAATGACTTCATTATTTGTTGCGGTTACAAAGGTTACATAATTAAGGAGTATTTTGCTAACTACTTCTTACACATGTCAGATGTTACCTTTGATATGCGATTTAACCAGATGAACGTGCATTCTGGTTACGCTGAACCCTGGCGTGTCACCTTAGTCAACACGGGTGATAATACCATGACAGGCGGACGCTTAAAGCGAATCAGCGAACATCTTGGTAATGAGACTTTTTGCTTTACTTATGGTGATGGTGTAAGTAATATTAATATTACCGAGCTAGTTAAATTTCATAAAGAACAAAAGACCTTAGGAACACTTACAGCCGTTCAACCAGCCGGACGTTTTGGTGCTATTTCCTTAGGATATGAGCAAACTAAAATCACCAGCTTTCGAGAGAAGCCTGAAGGTGATGGAGCTTGGATTAATGGCGGTTATTTTGTGTTAGAACCAGAAGTAATCAATTTGATTGCTGATGACTCTACCGTGTGGGAGCAAGAGCCATTAGAAAAGCTAGCTGATATGGAACAACTATCGGCTTTCAAACATGATGGTTTTTGGCAACCTATGGATACTTTACGCGATAAGAACTACCTAGAGGAGCTATGGAAAAGCACTAAAGCCCCTTGGAAAGTTTGGTAAGAGAAGAGTTAGGAGTTATGAGTTAGGAGTTATGAGTTTTAACTCCCCACTCGCAATTTTATAGATTTACTGTAATTTCAAGTACAATAATCCTAATGTATGATTTTGCAATTATAGGTGGGGGAATAGTTGGGCTTTCTACAGCGTTGGCTTTAGGAAAACGCTATCCCAATGCCCGTATTTTAGTAGTAGAAAAAGAGAGTCGATGGGCATTTCACCAAACCGGCAATAATAGTGGGGTGATTCATTCTGGTATTTACTACAAACCAGGCAGTTTCAAAGCTAAATTTTGTCGTGACGGTTCTCGCTCAATGGTAGAGTTTTGTCAAGAGCATGGAATTGAGCATGAAGTTTGTGGTAAGGTAATTGTTGCAACTGAAGAACAAGAACTACCACGCTTAGAAAATCTCTACAAACGCGGCTTAGACAATGGCATAGAAGTTAAGAGAATTAGCCCCGAAGAAGTCAGAGAAATTGAACCTCATGTAAAATGTGTAGGTGGACTTCGGGTATTCTCAACAGGTATTGTTAATTACAAGCAAGTTTGTTTGAAATATGCTCAGCTAATTCAACTGCAGGGCGGAGATTTACACCTCAAGACAAAAGTTCTGAAAATCTCGCCAAGTGGTAAAAATCAGGTACTACAAACAAACAACGGTAGCTTTGAAACCCGCTTTGTAATTAATTGTACTGGATTGCATAGCGATCGCACCGCCAAATTAGGTCAAGTTGAACCCCAAGCAAAAATTGTCCCATTCCGGGGAGAATATTACGAACTCACCCCAGAAAAACGCTATCTGGTTAAAACACTAATTTACCCAGTTCCCAATCCAGATTTTCCCTTTTTGGGTGTTCACTTTACCCGGATGATTGATGGTAGCGTCCATGCAGGGCCAAACGCGGTGCTGTCACTCAAGCGCGAAGGTTACAAAAAAACCGACTTTGACTTACAGGATTTTCTTGAAGTCATCACCTATCCTGGTTTTTGGAAATTGGCAGCAAAACATGCTGATGAAGGGATTCAAGAAGTCATTCGTTCTTTTAGTAAAGCAGCCTTCACCAGAAGTTTGCAAAAACTAATCCCTGAAATTCAAGCAGAAGATTTAGTTCCCACCCATGCAGGAGTTCGCGCTCAAGCCTTAATGAACGATGGCAAGCTTGTAGACGACTTTTTGATCGTTTCCGGTCAAAACTCCATTCATGTTTGCAATGCTCCTTCTCCTGCGGCCACATCTTCTCTAGAAATCGGTAAAGCGCTTGTGGCAGAAATTCCGCAACTCTCGCATCTAGATAGTGCAGTAACTGCATATAGCAATCCGATTTGATTCGGTGAATTACTCGTAGAGACTGGGGACACAACGAGTGCGCTCAGTGCATCGCTCAATACTTGGAAGAAGGAATAAAGGTGTACTGAGTTTTTTTCACGCAATCAAATATGAGTCCTATAAATATCATAGTTATTACTTCCGGGCTGCTGAATTAAAGGATGAATCTTGTATAGTGGGCATTTTTTCCAGCCTGGAAATACAAGAGATATCAAATCCGGGTAAATGCACATAGTTAAAATATGCCACAACCCTTGTAATTTATGGGTTAGCTTCTGCGGTAACTGTGTGCAATCAAGCGGATTTGATAAGACGGGTAAGATACCCATCCCACAAGAAAAAAGTCTAGTGCATCAATTAAGAACCGCTATAGAGTGCTGCTACCCAATAGGTAATATCTGTCCGCCAAATTACCCATAAGAAAAGAACCCCTCCCCGCAGGCTATTAGGGGAGACAAAGCACAGCTTTGGCTCTTTCGGGTTCTCCGGATTTAATAAGTAATCAAGCGGACATAATATAAGTTGGCAAACTACGTAAAGACTTTTAGCCAAGTTCAAGTTATATATAGCGGTTCTGGTTTTAGTCCAATGACCTAACCCCCAACCCCTTCCCTACAAGGGAATGGGAGTAAGATTCAAAGCCTCTCTGCTAAGAGGAGAGAGGAATGGAAGTGAGGGTATTTGCATACAAACGAAAAATATAGCGGTTCTCTCTTGGATGCAACACGCACTAGGGCGAACATCTGTGCGTCTCTACTAAACGAAAAATTTAACTCATCAATACAAAGGCATTAACTACAATGAAAATATTAGTAACTGGAACAGAAGGCTATCTTGGTTCGTTATTACCCCCTCTGTTAATTGAACGGGGACATGAAGTTATCGGTCTAGATACCGGTTTCTATAAAGTTGGTTGGCTGTACAACGCTAATGGGGTGACACCCAAAACCCTCAACAAAGATATCCGCAACATCACCCCTGATGATTTAGAAGGTGTTGAAGCCATAGTTCACATGGCGGAACTCTCCAACGACCCAGCCGGACAATTGGCGCCTAACATTACCTACGAAATTAATCATATAGGTTCAGTTCGTCTAGCTAACCTAGCTAAGGCTATGGGTGTGCGTCGTTTTGTATATATGTCTTCGTGCAGCGTCTACGGTGTTGCTACCGCAGGTGATGTCACAGAAGAATCCCCAATTAATCCCCAAACAGCTTACGCAGAATGCAAAACTCTCGTAGAAAGAGATGTCAGACCACTCGCTGATGATGATTTCTCTCCCACATTTATGCGGAATGCAACTGCCTTTGGTGCTTCTCCCAGAATGCGCTTCGATATTGTTTTAAACAACTTAGCAGGGTTGGCATGGACTAGCAAACAAATCAAAATGACCAGTGATGGTACACCCTGGCGGCCATTAGTCCACGCGCTGGATATTTGCAAAGCAATAGTCTGCGCCTTAGAAGCACCACGGGATATTGTACATAACCAAATCTTCAACGTGGGAGATACAGCAAACAACTATCGCGTCAAAGAAATCGCGGAAATTATTGCTGATATTTTTCCAGATTGTAAATTGTCCTTTGGTGACAACGGCTCAGATAACCGCAGCTATCGGGTATCCTTCGAGAAAATCAACACAATCCTACCTGGATTTAAGTGTGATTGGAATGCCCAACTTGGGGCCCAGCAGCTATTTGATTTATTCAGTCAAATAGATATGGCTGAAGATACTTTCTTGTTTAGAGGATTTACTCGTTTAAAACAACTAGAATATCTAATTCGTACCGAGCAAATTGACAAAGATTTTTTCTGGAATAAAAAGTAGTTAGAGTCGCCTAACAGCAGCGAAAAAATAATCTAAGATTCCGAATCAAATAGTGTTGATTCGGACTTATCCTACCTATCAAATTATTTGCAATTAGTGAGTTAAAGCTTATGGCGATCGCAAAATGTCGTTTCAGTGGTCAACCCCTGCACCAAACCTTTATTGATCTAGGAATGTCGCCCTTAGCCAATGCTTATTTGACAGCAAAACAGCTAAATAATGCAGAGAAATTTTATCCTCTCCACGCTTATGTTTCTGAAGACACTCTTTTAGTTCAATTAGAACAGTTTGAAACACCAGATCACATTTTCAGCGATTATGCTTATTTTTCTTCTTACTCGGTAAGTTGGCTAAAACATGCCAAGGCTTACACGGATATGATGGTAGAAAAATTTGGCTTTAATCATCATAATCAAGTTATTGAAATTGCCAGTAACGACGGCTACCTACTGCAATATTTTCTAGAAAAGGGAATCCCTGTTTTAGGAATAGAACCAGCAGTAAATATAGCTAAAGTTGCTGAAGATAGAGGCATTCCTAGTATCAACAAATTTTTTGGAATTGAAACTGCTAAAGAACTTGTGATACAAGGTAAACTAGCTGACCTTTTGATAGGTAATAATGTTTTAGCTCATGTACCAGATTTAAATAATTTCATCGCTGGAATGAAACTCATCCTCAAACCAAATGGTATTTTGACGATGGAGTTTCCTCACATTTTGCAACTTATTGAACAAAATCAGTTTGATACTATTTATCACGAGCATTTTTCTTATTTTTCATTCCTCACTATCGAAAAAGTCTTTGCAGCACACAAATTGCAACTTTTTGACGTAGAGGAATTACCAACTCATGGCGGTTCATTAAGAATTTATGCCAAACATGATTACGCTGTTCATCTCAGCATTAGTCAACGAGTTAGACATCTGAAAGCTAAAGAAATTGCCGCCGGGCTGCATCGCATAGAGACTTACATTTCATTTGGAGAAAAAGTCAAAGAAACAAAGCACAAACTATTAAATTTTTTCTTGACAGCTAAAGCAGAACGTAAATCAATCGCTGGTTATGGCGCACCAGCTAAAGGCAATACATTGCTCAATTACTGTGGGATTGGTAAAGATTTTATCGATTACACAGTAGATTGCAATCCTTACAAGCAAGGCTTATTTTTACCTGGCACTCATATTCCCATCTTTGAACCAGATAAAATCCGCGAAACTAAACCAGATTATCTTCTAATATTGCCTTGGAATCTCAAGGAAGAAATTATGGAACAAATGGCATTTATTGGAGAGTGGGGTGGACAGTTTGTAGTGCCAATTCCTGAAGTTAAAATTTATCCATCTCCTATTCAGGATAAGATTTTAATAGCGTCATAATTACTAATTGTACAGCCATAAATTGCCTATTTTTACTATATTTATCTGGGAGCGCGAGCCTGGGCAATATTTAAGTTATTTCCAAAAAACAAATGTTTTGATGTATTTTGGAAATCGCTAAAGAGTAATTAAAAGGTGTATCTACTATAAATTTTTGCCGCCGAACCACAAAAAATTAGACTGGGAAGCAGCTTAGTACCTTCTTAACTACAGATTAGAGCTTAATATGAATAAACTGCTGACTATTGCCATTCCTACATTTAATCGTGCCCAACTTCTAGATAAACAACTTACTTGGTTAGCTCAAGCTATTAAAGGTTTTGAAGACGACTGTGAAATTTTAGTTTCTGATAATTGTTCAACAGACAATACTCAGGAAGTAAGCCAAAAATGGCAAACAACACTTAGTAATATTACATTTAAATCGAATAAAAACTTAAACAATTTAGGCGTAGTCAAAAATATTATGTATTGCCTAAATTCTACAACAACAAAATATGTTTGGACAATTGGTGATGATGACCCAATTCAAGATAGAGCCATTGCTTATGTGATTAGCAAGCTCAAGCAGCATGAAGATTTATCATTATTGTTCCTCAACTTTTCCGGGCGTAACCAAATTACTGGTGAACCAGTTCACCCACCAACAATTGTTGGTAATCGCTGGTTTGATATAGATAGTGAAGATGGTAATGGTGATGGTAAAGCTATATTTGAACATTGTTTCTCAAAAAGTGTTGGCGCAGTGATTTTTCTGACTGCTACAGTTTACCGCACTGACCTAGTAAAACGCGCTCTGCAAGATTGGCAAGATGCTGAGAATAACTGGATATCTTTAGCATATTTAGCTGGATATTGTGCTGCTAATGGCAGGGTAATCGTCACTAAAGAGACTTATTTGGAATGTGTTGTTGGTGTGAGTTATTGGCAGAAGGAACCAAAATCTGCACTGTTAATGCAATACAAACACATACCCGAAGTGATTTTGAAATTAGAAAAAAGTGGATATTCTAAGCAGTTTTGTAGACGGATGCTTTTGCAGAACAGTAAAGAAGTCAACTTGAAAGTTTTCTTAGGTGCTTTAAGAAGATGGCCTATGTCCGCTATCAAAATAGTAGTTCCATTTTTGGCTTTAGTTAGCTTGTGTGCTTTTGACATGATGGTTTCTAAAGAACTTGGTTTAGCAGAATCAAGTGAAATACCTACTCAAGAAGTGCGGACTTATAAGCCATAAGCTATTAAATTACTAACAAATATGTATCAAAAAGAGAAAAATTTACGCCATGTTTAGTGCAATTAAACGCAAAATAGCGACACTATCTTCTGACTTTGAATATTACGTAGCCCGTTGGAAGCATAGCAGAAATCTGCCAGCATTAGAAGGAAGCGATCGCAACATCCTTAAGGCTCTTAAAAAAGACGGTGTTTGCATCACAACACTGGCAGATTTAGGGTTAAACTCTAGCTCAGAACTGCTCAAAGCTGCTTACCATCAATTGTCTCAGATGGAAAATTCCAACAATCACCATCTAGACGAAAAGTTACCACAAATTACCATAGTTACAGGTTTACCAGAATTTTATGCCTGGGGAATTGAGAAAAGACTTCTCAACATCATCGAAAATTATATTGGTCTTCCTGTTGCTTTCCACGGTGTACATTTACGTAAAGATTTTCCTAGCAAACATCAGTTTGGGACACTCTTATGGCATAGTGATGCCGAAGACCGTCGCATTATCAAAATCTTCATTTACTTGAATGATGTAGAAGAAAAAACTGGGCCTTTTGAATACCTTCCCCGCTCTTTAACTTCCTTATTTAGTTGGAGTTATTTTCAACTTTATTACAAACTTTGGAAGTCAGGCTATATAGGTATCGAAGATGAACAAGTAAAACCAGTCATCCCCAAATCAGCTTGGAAATCCTGCCCAGGCCCAGCAGGTACTGTCATTCTTGTAGATACGAAAAATACTTTGCATCACGGCACAGTCCGCACAGAAGACAGGTCAACACTATTCTTTTGTTACACAGCCAATCCCCCCGAACGACCACACCTCTGCACGCAATATTGGGATGATACATATCCCAGAGCAGAATTACGTTCTTCATCAGATACAGCTAAAGTTCCGACTTAGTAACCTTTTATAGGATGTGTTAGAAAAGTAACGCACTCTAAAATGTTGTAAGTGATTAAATCCACATTAATTACTGTTATTTTCTGGCGCAAACACTAAGCAGTTAGCAAATATTTTCTGTACTCAACATTCATTACAAAGGAATCACATGATTTTCACCGAAACCGCACTCAAAGACGCATTCATTATTGATTTAGAAGAAAAGCCAGACCACCGTGGTTTTTTTGCTCGGTCTTTCTGCGCTCAAGAATTTGAAGCACACGGATTAAACCCAACAGTTGCCCAATGTAACCTGTCTTTTAACTATAAAAAAGGCACTATCCGGGGAATGCACTATCAAATTCTGCCAGCAGCAGAAACAAAATTAATTCGCTGTACTAAAGGCGCAATCTATGACGTAATTATTGATATGCGTCCTGAATCTCACAGCTTTTTATCACACATTGGTGTAGAGTTAACCCCAGAAAACCGCCGTGCTTTGTATGTTCCAGAAATGTTTGCTCATGGCTATCAAGCACTTACAGATGAGACTGAAGTTATATATCAAGTGGGCGAATTTTACACGCCAGGGTATGAAAGAGGTTTACGCTATGACGACCCATTCTTTGCCATTGATTGGCCTTTAGATGTGACTGAAATATCTGAAAAAGATTTAAATTGGCCTTTGTTGAGAATGATGACTGTTGGCGGTATAGCTTCTAGATAACTATAGACTCTTTCTCTGCGCCAGGTGTTTTAGTGCAGATAACTAGTAGTCTGTCAAGTTTAAATTGATGAGTAAGTAAGTTCATAGTAAGGACTTTAGTCCTTATCCTCTAAGCACGCTTTGTGCTTAATACAAACTTTTCATTACTAGCTTAGATATTGTACTAGACAACACACTGGCTCGTCTGTATGAGGTAATACAATAATTAATTAGGATAGAAATAAATGCCAAATAATCTTCTATCTCGTGTCGGAAATACTATCTCTTTTGTCTCTAAAAAAGTCCAAGCTCGCATCAATTACGCTAAGGCATTACAGGTTGTTTCCCTAAAGCCTAAACAGCCTTCCAAGGGGAATGTACTTCTTTCTTATCGGATTGAGCCATTCCTATTAAAACCTGGTCAGCCAATGCCTAATGACCATACTTGGTACTGGGAAGTTTGGCAAATAGCCCAAACTTTTTTAGACTTGGGTTACAACGTTGATGTTATCCAGTTCCACAATGATAAATTTGTTCCTCAAAAAGACTACGCATTTTTCATTGATATCCGTCATCGAATGGAAGCGCTTGCACCAAAACTCAATAAAGATTGCATCAAGATTTTCCACGTTGACATTGCGAATATGGTGTTTCGCAATGCAGCAGAATGCAACAGACTTCTAGAACTACAACGGCGCAAAGGTATCACCTTAAAACCACAGCGATTTGAAGTTCCTAACTTAGGAATTGAATATGCCGATTGCGCGATTGTGTTGGGTAACGATTTCACAACTGATACATTCAAGTATGCCAACAAACCGATGTATCGTATCCCAATTTCTTCGCCTGTAGTTTATCCTTATCCCGACAAGAAAGATTTTGAAGCGGTAAGAAAGCGTTTTCTGTGGTTTGGTGGTAGTGCTTTAGTCCTCAAAGGATTAGATTTAGTTTTAGATGCCTTTGCCCAAATGCCGGAATACCATTTAACAGTTTGTGGCCCGGTAAGTAGTGACAAAGAATTTGAGCAAGCTTTCTATAAAGAACTGTACGAAACACCTAATATCCACACTTATGGTTGGATTGATGTTAGTAGCCCTGACTTGATAGAGGTGACAAATAACTGTTTAGGGCTTGTTTATCCTTCTGTTTCTGAAGGACAGTCAGGAGCAGTAATCAGTTGCTTACAAGCCGGGTTAATCCCGATTTTGAGCTACGAATCTGGTGTGGATGTTCACGATTTTGGTGTGATTTTTGATAATCTTTCCGTTGACGAAATTAAGGCGAAAGTTAGAAGTATTTCCAATTTGCCTGTAGAAGACCTAAAGCTGATGTCTCGTCAGGCTTGGGAATATGCAAGAGCAAATCATACCAAAGAAAAGTTTGCTCAAGTTTACAGAAATGTTGTAGAGCAAATTATCGAAAATCACAACCATAAAAAACAGACTGGTTCTATAGCATTTAGCAAACAACCAGTTACTAGCCATAGCTAATCCTAGTTTCCATGAAAATGTACTTAATATTTATAGCGTTTCCTAAGCAACTGAGGTACAATTAAATCTTTTTAAATGTTTTTCACCAAGGTTAGTAGCTTTGAAACCAGGTCGGGAACCGCTATAGCTGTAAAAAATTATTAAGTGCAAGTTTATAGAGAATTTGTATCACAACCAACAGTTCCAAAAAGGAGTTTAGTTCATGATTATTATCGATCGCGCCTTACAAGCTCGTGCAGCAGCAGGAAATCCTATCAAAGTGGGAATGATTGGTGCTGGTTTTATGGGTCGAGGAATTGCCAACCAAATTGTCAATTCAGTGCCAGGAATGGAGTTAGTTGCTATATCCAATCGCCAGATTGATGCAGCTAAACAAGCTTATTCGGAAGCAGGAATTGAAGATATTCAAGTTGTTGCAACTGTCAGCGAATTAGAAGATGCGATCGCTAACGGTAAGTATGCAGTCACAGAAGACGCTAAGTTACTGTGTCGGGCTGAGGGCATTGATGCATTAATCGAAGTCACAGGTGCAGTGGAATTTGGCGCTCACATCGTTATGGAAGCGATCGCTCATTGCAAGCATGTGATCATGATGAATGCCGAACTCGACGGCACTATTGGCCCCATCCTCAAAGTCTATGCTGACAAAGCAGGTGTGATCCTCAGCGCCTGTGATGGCGATCAACCAGGGGTGCAAATGAACCTCTACCGTTTTGTAAAAAGCATTGGTCTAACTCCGTTATTGTGCGGTAACATTAAAGGACTCCAAGACCCTTATCGCAATCCCACCACCCAGGAAGGATTTGCTAAACGTTGGGGTCAAAAGCCTCACATGGTGGCTAGCTTTGCAGACGGAACCAAAATTTCCTTTGAGCAAGCGATCGTTGCCAATGCCACAGGGATGAAAGTCGCCAAACGGGGAATGCTAGGATATGACTTCAACGGTTATGTCGATGAAATGACCCAGCTATATGATGTTGAACAACTCAAAGAACTGGGCGGCATTGTCGATTATGTAGTTGGAGCAAAACCAGGACCAGGCGTATATGTATTTGCCACTCACGACGACCCCAAGCAACGCCACTATCTCAACTTATACAAATTAGGCGAAGGCCCACTTTACAGCTTCCATACTCCTTATCACCTCTGTCATTTTGAAGTTCCTCTGTCCGTAGCGCGTGCTGTCTTATTTGGTGATGCGGTTATGTCTCCACTAGCAGGCCCGCTAGTAGATGTTGTCACTACTGCCAAAATCGACCTGAAAGCAGGAGAAACCCTGGATGGCATCGGTTACTACATGACCTACGGACAATGTGAAAATTCCCCCATCGTCCAACAGCAAAATCTCCTACCAATTGGTTTAGCTGAAGGGTGTCGCCTCAAACGAGATATTTCTAAGGATCAAGTCCTCACATACGAGGATGTAGAATTACCTGAAGGCAGACTCTGCGACCAACTAAGAACTGAGCAAAACACTTATTTCGCCTCAGAAAAAATCTTAGTAGCAGTTGGGTAATATCGGTTCCAAAAATATTCGCAACAAATGAATTGGCTGTAGGGGTGTACAGCTGTACGCCCCTAATACGTTTCGGATAAGATCCCCCCGCCTGCGGCGACCCCCGATAAATTGGGGGTAAAAAGAAGAAAAAGCCCCCCTTAAAAAGGAGGGTTGGGGAGATATCCAAGGTCCCTAGCAACGTATTTGTAGCAAGAATTTTGTGAAGAGGATAGGAGTTATACTGCTGAAGACTAAAGTTGTTGATAGTAACTTGCTGGGGAGCGTTGAAATAAACCTGATCGAAACTTTAGGTCAAATTCATGAAAATTGCTCTAGTCCATGATTATTTAACCCAGCGAGGTGGGGCAGAGCGTGTGTTTGAACTGCTTTGTAAGCGCTATCCCGAAGCAGATATTTTCACATCTCTGTATGATCCACAAAAAACTATTGATCTAGGCGATCGCATAGTCAACACAACCTTTTTACAAAAAATTCCTGGTGCAGTAAAATATTTTAGGTCGATGGCTCCTCTATATTTTCCTGCCTTTCGTGCCTTAGATCTGCAAGACTACGATCTAATTATTAGCAGTAGCACCAGCTTCGCTAAAGCAGTGCGAAAAAACCCAAATGCCCGCCATATTTGTTTTTGCCATAATGTCACCCGTTTCTTATGGGATACAGCAACTTATTTAAGAGAATACGGAGACTATAGATATTTTGCTCCTTTAATCGAACAAGTTTTTCAAGTAATGAGAAAGGTAGACCTGAAATATGCACAGGAACCTGACCTTTACATTGCTAATTCTAGTGTTGTTGCCCGCCGTATTGAAAATATTTATGGCAAAAAGGCAATGATGGTAAACTATCCAATTGATACTAGTAAATTTCTTTTTTCAGATATAAAAGATGAATATTATCTGGCCTCAGCCCGGATGATTAGCTATAAGCGTCTTGATATAATAGTTGAAGCTTTTAATTGGCTAGGATGGCGGTTATTAATATCAGGTGATGGGCCTGAACTTGCTCGGTTAAAATCCAAAGCATTAAAAAATATTGAATTCTTGGGACACGTAAGTGATAAAACCCGCAAAGACTTGTTTTCCAAAGCCAAGTCTATTATTGTCGCTGCCTTAGAAGACTACGGATTAGTTCCAGTAGAGGCTAATGCTAGCGGCACACCAGTCATAGCATACGGAGCAGGTGGAGTATTAGATACTCAAATACCAGGTGAAACAGGAGTCTTTTTCAAAAGACAAACACCTGAATCTCTACAAATTGCATTACTAGAAGCTAATAGCATTTCTTGGGATTACGATCACATCCGTAACCACGCAGTAGCAAACTTTTCAGAGAATGCCTTCTTTGGGAAAGTTGAGCAAATTATTAACCAAGCTTGTGGTGTGCAGCAATTATTTATTTAATTTCGTAATCTCTTTCTACTATAAGATTACCTATTTATTTTTATCTCTCCTCCTGGGTGGTTTGTAAAAAAATAGGTATTCTTCGGGATATCTCTTAGCGTAAGTCTTGAAGACAAGGATAATAAAAGTGGTTCAAAGTAGTCTAAATCCTCATCTAACTCCAGCTTCGGAAACTGAACCAAGCTACGGACAATTGTTTGCCGTATTGGTGCGAAGATTTCCTTGGTTTCTAGCAGTATTAGTTACTTCTATTGCTATTGCAGGCATGGTAACTTTTAAAACCAAGCCAACTTATAAAAGTTCCATGCAATTGCTAGTAGAACCAAACTATCAAGGTAAGACAGAAGGAGCGGGGGTAGACAACCAATTTACTGACTCTAATGTGGTCATAGATACTGCAACCCAGCTTAACTTGATGCAGAGTTCGGGACTCATCCAAAAAGCAGTTGATAAACTTCAGTCTGATTATCCAGATATAAGTGTAGCTGAGATTAAAGCTTCCTTAGTTTTAACTCAATTAAGGAGCAAAGAAGATAATGTCGCTACTAAAATATTTCAAGTTGAATACACTGCTAAAGATCCAGAAAAGACACAAAAAGTTCTGGGCACAATTCGACAAGTTTATGTGGAATATAACAAACAACAACAGAATTCTCGGTTACAAAAAGGTCTGCAAATTATTAGGGAACAGTTAAGTAAAGCTAGTGAAGAAGTAAACGCGGCTGAGACAAACCTCCAAAGGTTTCGCAGAAATCAGAACTTAATTGATCCAGAGTCACAAGCCAAAGCTATTGAAACAGCTTTAAATAATATTGCCCAAGAAAGACAGACAACTCGTGCCCAGTATGGCGAAGCATTAGCACGCCAAAAATCTTTGGAAGAACAACTTAACCGTTCTCCTCAAAATGCTCTAGTTGCTTCTCGTCTGAGTCAATCTACTCGCTATCAAGGCTTACTAAACGAAATCCAAAAAAGCGAACTGGCATTAGCACAGGAACGCTTACGCTTTACAGATGAAACTCCGAGTGTGCAAAAGCTCAAAGAACAGCTTCAAAGCCAGAAGGAATTATTGCAACAAGAAGTAGGAAGAACTTTAGGCGAAAAGTCTGCTAGTGCATTCACGAATGGAGACTCTCTTCTCGAAAAAGGACAGCTTGGGCAAATTGATCTCAGCCTAGCTGGTCAGTTGGTAGAAACGCAGACAACTATAGTTGCTTTAACTGCTCGCGATCAAACTTTGGCCCAAAAAGAAAATGAGATGCGTTTTGAAATCAAACGCTTCCCGCCTCTTTTGGCTTATTACAATCGGATGCTACCGCAGTTGCAATTTAGCCGTGAAAGGTTAGAGCAGCTTTTAAGAGCAGAACAGCAATTGCGGCAAGAACTTTCCAAGGGTGGATTTAATTGGGAAGTTGTGGAAGAACCTCAAAAAGGCACACAATTAGGCCCCAATCTCCAACAGAACTTGTTGTTAGGTGCTGTGGTTGGATTTATGTTAGGAGGCATTGCTGCCTTTATTCGAGAATCAGCTGATGATGCAGTTCACACCACTGCTGAATTAGAGAAGCAAATGGCCATGCCTTTGTTGGGAACAACTCCCAAATTACCGCCAGCCAAACCCAAAGAATCAATGATCAAGTTGCCTTTTGGTAAGCCAGAAGTTCTCGCCCCCTGGACAATTCAGGTATTGCAATCTCCACCGCGTTGGGAATCGCTGGATCTGATTTACAAAAACATTGAACTTTTAAATACTGTTGCTAACTTGAAATCTTTGATGATCACCTCAGCTTTAGCCGATGAGGGTAAGTCAGCTTTGGCGTTGGGTTTGGCGATGAGTGCTGCCCGTTTACATAAAAAAGTACTGCTGATTGATGCCAATTTACGCGATCCCAGTCTGCACGAACAACTGAATCTTCCTAATGAACAGGGGCTTTCAACTCTACTGGCTAGTGATGCAACTCTACCCAACCAGATTAGTCTTCAATACTCAGGTTCCGCTTACATCGATATTTTGACAGCTGGCCCCAAGCCTGCTGACCCAGCTAATCTGTTGAGTTCCCCTCGCATGATCGAATTAATGGCAGCATTTGAGGAAAACTATGATTTGGTACTCATAGATGCTCCCCCAGTTCTCGGCTTGGTGGATGCTATGCTCACCGCATCATCTTGTCGTAGCGTGGTCATGGTAGCAAGCATTGGCATTGTGACGCGAAGTCAGCTTAGTCAAGCAACAGCCATGCTGAGTAAGTTAAATCTGATTGGGGTTGTAGCTAATGGGGTATCAAACTCTAGTAGTAATTACGTACCTTATATCAAACAACAGCAATTAGCTCTGCGTCAAGCTGTAGAAAAGTAGCTAGTACGGTTACGATAGATCCCCGACTTCTCTAAGAAGTCAGGGATCTAATCAGTTTAAATGCAACACGCAGTAGGGGCGCACAGCTTGTGCGCCCCTAGTTTTTGATGAACAAAATTTAATCTTATTGCGCTCAGGAAAAATTCAGTATATTTATGCTATCTTTATAGGTTTTCAGAGAAATCACTGGCTCTTTAAAGAGTAAATAAAGAATTTATTTGAGCGATCGCTATTTCTACATACTCTTATATTCTAGAGATTAAAGCACCTTCAAAAAGGCTAGAAGACAACAGGGGACTGGTTTTGTTAAATATATCGACACAAGAAACACCTCAGTGCAATTAAACGTAGATATAGATTCATGGGTAATTTGCCTCTACATTTTTCTACTGTCAGTAGTTACCGGAAAATACTGATTGCTCATGAATATTGATAGTAACGTTGATTTGTACACCTCTGCACCAGCAGAATTTTGCACGATGTGTGCTTGGCTGAGTGGCAAATAGCAATAACATATTTTGCCCTCAATTATCTCCAACTTTTTGCAGTGACAACAAGATTCGGATTTGGGTCTTTGGCATTGATAGCCTTTGATAACGCCTCAGCAATTCACTCCTGTATAAACCCAAAGACATTATGACAACTTCAATAATTCCAACTCTAGAGAATTTATATGATGTAACCCAGGAACACCAAGATAATCGTGGGTACTGCACACTCCAGTGGCGACGGGGTAAGCTGTTGGTGAAGCCGCTTGGACAAGTGAAACAACCATATCTGCCTTCATTAAATAGTAAGCGATCGCTAGTAGAATGCTTACAACATTCTCCGGTAAGTTTGGTAAGCATCGATCCCAAACTGGGTGAGACTTTGCTCAGGTTTTGGGCAGATGCATGTGAAGAAGCTCAAAAACCAATATTCCTAAGCATATCCGCTAGCAATAAACTGCCTAACCAACCCTTCAGACAAGTACAGCGACTCATTGATTGGATTGCTGCTTTGGTGTTGCTGCTATTAGTAAGTCCAGTCATGTTGGGATTGGTTGTGTTAATGCAGGTTTACTCGCCAGGGTCAGTTTTTTGTCGTGAGTGGCGTGTTGGAGAACGGGGTAAATTGTTTCGGGCAATGAGATTTCGCACGCAAAACACCACACTGTTAGGACGTTGGATGGGTAAATCCAGTCTCGATAATCTGCCCCAGTTATTTAACGTGCTGCGGGGTGACATGAGTTTAACCGGATCTCGTTGTTGGACTTTAGAAGATGCAGTACAGCTAAATAAATTACCAGAAATTAAAGCTTCGTGGGAAGTAGAAGCACAGTCTCACCTGTTACATCTAGATAGCCAAACACTGTAATTTATCTGTGCGGTAACTGATGGTTTCATCTACCGCACTGAGGCTAAAGCAAAAATTGGTTGCGTAGCATCTATACCGGTCTATCTACCTTGCCAAACTATTATTATAAAATCCATGCATTTCCAACTTCTTGATAAACTTCGTAGTTTGCTTAAAGCTTCTAGCTTCTGGCAAGACAACTATTTGATATTGCGAGAATTTAAACACTTTCGCAAGATTGTAATTTTAGCTCTGACATTCTCGATTCTGGCGGCAACTTTTGAAGGTGTCAGTATTGGTTTTTTACTTTCCTTTTTGCAAAGCTTAACTAGTCCCAACGCTCAACCTGTCCAAACAGGAATAGAATGGTTTGATAATTTAGTATTGGGATCTAATTCATCGGCAATTAATCGTCTATACCGGGTATCTTCGCTGATTTTATTGAGTACTTGGTTACGTGTTGCCTTCAATTATTTTGGACAAGTCTATACTGAATTATCTCAACTGCATTTTGGCGATCGCTTACGTAAGCAAATTTTTGAACAGTTACAATCCTTATCGTTAAGTTACTTTGCCAAAACTCGTTCTGGTGAACTAATTAACACAATAACCACAGAAATTGAAAGGATAAGACAGGGTTTCAGTGGCGCAGCCTTTTTAGTAACTAGAGGAATCACAACTTTTGTCTACTTAATATCAATGTTTTTGATATCATGGCAACTGACTGTGATTTCAGCATTACTATTTACACTGTTGGGTGTAGGTTTATCTAATCTGAATGCCAGAGTCAGAGAATCAAGTTTTGGCATGACAACTGCTAATGCTAATTTTACATCAACAGCCATAGAATTTATTAATGGCATTCGCACGGTTCATTCCTGTGGTACTCAAGAATTTGAGCGCCAACGTTATTACAAAGCTAGCGACAAGGTAGTAAGTACTACGACTAAAGTTGTATTCACTTGGACACTTGTCAAACCAATTGCCGAAGGGGTAGCTACTACGGTGTTGGTGGGAATGATTATTTTGGCATTCACTAGCCTGGTTAGTAATGGAACGTTACAAGTTGCTTCTTTGTTAACATTTTTCTTTGTGCTATTTCGCTTCATCCCGTTTGTTCAAGATATTAATGGCACACGAGCATTCCTCAATACTCTACATGGCTCGGCAGATAACATTAAAAACTTGCTCAAAAGTGATGAAAAAAACTATTTTCAGAATGGTAAACTTCAGTTTAAAGCTTTAGAAAGGGCAGTAAATTTAGTATCTGTAGATTTTGGCTACGATGACAAAAATATAGTGTTACATAATATTACCCTAACCATTGAAAAGGGGAAAATGACAGCATTAGTCGGAGCCTCTGGTGCTGGCAAAACAACTCTTGCTGATTTAATCCCTCGATTTTATAATGCTACAGAGGGAAATATCTATATCGATGAAATTGATATTCGGTTGTTTGAAATTAACTCTTTCCGTCGTCAAATAGCTGTAGTCAGTCAGGATACTTTTATCTTCAATACTGATGTTTGGCAAAATATTGCTTATGGTACTCCACAAGCCACTAATGAGCAAATTAAAGAAGCTGCTAAACTAGCAAATGCGCTGGAATTTATTTTAGAAATGCCCGAAGGTTTTAATACCCAATTGGGAGATCGGGGTGTTAGATTATCTGGAGGACAAAGACAGCGAATTGCTATCGCACGGGCGCTACTAAGGAACCCAGAAATTTTGATTTTGGATGAAGCAACTAGTGCCTTAGATTCTGTATCCGAGCGCTTAATTCAAGATTCATTAGAAAAGCTATCTGTTGGTAGAACAGTAATTGCGATCGCTCACCGTCTTTCTACTATTGCTAAAGCCGATAAAGTCGTAGTGTTGGAAGCAGGGCGGATAGTAGAACAGGGCAAATATCAAGAATTACTCGGACGTAAAGGCAAGCTTTGGGAATATCACCAGATGCAATACTATAACTCGTAATACTTCGGCTACGCTCAGTACAAGTTCGTAATACTCGCCTCCGGCGATAAGCAAGCTACGTAATTCGTAATTTGTAATTTACGAAAGATAAATTACGGATTCATTTCCCTACTCAATTATTTATATAACCAGGAAAAATAAATGGTAAATCTAGGCTACCACACTGCTAAAATTCAGGGTAAATTTAATCGCTCTCTATATAAAGCAGCCCTTTCTCAGATTGTCAGTATCCCGATAAAACAAACTCGACAAGTTTCGGTAAGTGTCTATGCCTTATCATGTGAACGCGATTTACCAGAACAAGTGGCAAGTATTCGTTCATTCATTCGTCATGTCGGCATTCCAGATACATTCACTGTAGTTTCTGATGGCAGTTACACTGAGTCTAGTTGTAATTTACTCCGCCGCGTCCATCCCTGCGTTAAGGTAATACTTTTACAAAACTTCCTAAGAACGGATTTACCTCAATGTGTTCTTGATTATGCCCAACTGCATCCAATGGGCAGAAAATTGTCGGCAGTAATGTCAATTCCTGTTAATGGAACTACGATTTACACTGATTCAGATATTTTGTTTTTCCCCGGCGGTATTGACTTAATTGATTTGAGTAAGTCGGACGATAAATATTCTCTTTATCTACCTGATTGTTCTATGTCACTAGATGAGCGAATTATTTATGATGATTCTGAAAAATCAAATCCAGTAAATGGTGGATTTATATTATTTAGGCATGAATTTGACTGGAGTTTTGCTATCGAACGTTTAGCAAATCTTCAAAAAGCTCCTACTTATTTTACTGAACAAACAATTGTTCATTTGACAATGCACTACAATCATGGTGAGCCTTTATGTACAAAAAAATATGTTCTCAATGTAAAAGATCAGTTCATCTATCCAGATAAATCTGCAAGTAAAAACATTGCTATCAGGCATTATGTGAGTGATGTAAGACACAAATTCTGGTTTAACGTTGGCATATAAGTTGATGAACTTAAGCCTCTATTTAGATGAGGAATCCAATTAGTAAGAACGTAAAAAATGGTGGTTAATGCTTAACTCAATTAATGATGCCAAGCGAAATGATGAACTATTGCACAGGGGTATTTTTAAAGAAGACCTGATTTATCAATGCTCCAATTTTGATGTAGGTGAGGGCGGAGGTGTTGAAACTTATTTAGCTTCTCTGTTTGAACATCGACCACCTGAAGTTAGCGATCGCGTGATCAGATCGCTTAATAATGTTGACCAAAGCCAATTCAAGTTGCTGCACCTCCACAGCCCAGATTTACTTTTGCAGCTTACAGGCGAGTGTCCTACAGTTTTCAGCGTTCATAATCACTCATTGTACTGTCCTAGCGGTACGAAGTATTTAGCTGGACAGCGAACAATCTGCGATCGCAACTTCTCTTACTTAGGTTGTACCTTGGGTAAATTAGTTGATAAATGTGGTAGCCGTAGACCGTTAAAAACTCTTAAAGAACTTCAAGTTACTCATCAGTTATTAGATGCCTTAAAAAAGGTAAAAATTACTTTTGTTGCTAATAGCGAATACGTGCGTCAAGAGTTGATTAAAAACGGTGTACCCCCTGAGCGAACTGTAACGCTACACTGTGGTATCTCTATACCACAAATAACAACCGCACCCCTAAGTTTAGAAATCCATCAAAATCATAGAATTTTGTTTGTTGGACGGATTGTTTCTGACAAAGGTCTGGAATGGTTACTTAAAACATTAATACATACTAATCCGCATATTCAACTTGATATTGCAGGTGAAGGCTGGGAACGACCACGGTTAGAAAGGTTAGCAAATACACTCGGATTAAGTAACCGGATTACTTGGCATGGTTGGTGCGATCGCAACACATTAAATAACCTTTACGAACAGTGTTTTGCAGTTATCTTTCCTAGCGTTTGGCCTGAACCTGCCGGTCTTGTAACTCTAGAAGCATACTCTCGTTATCGACCTGTAATTGGTAGTGCAGTCGGAGGGATTCCCGAACATTTACGAGATGGAGAAACAGGTATTCTTGTTCCAGGCAATGATATCAAAAAGCTGGCAGATGCTATTCATGATTTGTATGGAGATTATCAAAAAAGCCGACACATGGGCGAACAAGGTCATGCTTTATTAATGAAAGAATTTACCATGAATGCTCATGTAAATAATCTCCGAACAATTTATGCAAAAACAATAGCTGAATTTCCTTCTAGAGCGAAAAAAATATATAGCATTCTTCAAGCGAAATAAGCTTAGTTGGTATAAACATCAGATTGTTCATATTTTACCTATGAAATATAAAGGAAAAAACTATGTCATTGTCTCAAGAGTCTCAACAGCCTTTAGTTAGCGTTATTATCCCCACCTATAATAGACCAGAGTATCTCAAGCAAGCGATCGCTAGCGCTGTTAAACAAACTTATCAAAATATCGAAATTATTGTTTCTGATAATTGTAGTCTAGAAAATCCTCAAGCACTTGTGGCATCTTTTGGTGATTCACGCATTAGATTTTGGCGGCATCAGCAAAATGTGGGGATGATTGCTAATCAGCAACACGCCTTCAAAATGGCGCGAGGTAAATATGTTGCTAGTCTCCATGATGATGATATCTGGAATGAAGATTTTTTAGCAAAGCTAGTACCACATCTAGAAGCAAATTCTGAGTTAATTCTCGCTTTTTGCGACCAATATATCATAGATGCAAATAGCATAATTAATCATGCTGGGACTGAAGAAAATACACGCGGTTATAAGCGAGACAGACTAGCAAAAGGAATTCATCAACCTTTTTACAAAATTGGATTGGTAGATAAAAGTATACCCACTGCTGCATCTTGTGTGATTCGTAATAATATTATCGATTGGGATAGTATGCCTTCAGAAGTTGGCGGAATGTGGGATTTATATTTAACTTATCTCTGTTGTATCTCTAGCTATGGCGCTTACTATTATCCAGAAAGACTAACGCGATATCGTGCCCATGAGCAAACTGATACCATGCTCAGTGGTAGTCGAGATATGCAGGCAAAAATCCGCAAAGCTAAAAGCGAAATGTTTTGTTATCAAGTCTTTATGGAAGACGCTCGTTTACAGCAATTTAAGACTTACTTTCAACAAAAATGGTTAGAAGCTAATACCACTTTAGGAATTGGTTTGCTACGAAGTGAACAAATAGCAGCAGCACGTCCTTATTTTTGGCAGGCGTTGAATAAACAAAAATTTGATGTGCGAACTATAGCGGCACTAAGTCTTAGTTTTACTCCGCGTTTTTTCGCAGGAAAATTAATAGGAATATCTAAATAATAGAGCAATCATATCTGAGTTGTAGAAGTTGCTTTTTAACGAACCGCAAAGGACGCAAAGAAAAATTATTACAAGTTGCTTCTTTGCGCCTCTTTCTGAGGTTTTATCATTAAGGAAGTTAGTGGATGAAACTTTGTATTATTACTCATAAAATAAAAAAAGGTGATGGTCAGGGACGAGTAAACTACGAAGTAGCTCAAGAAGCAATTCGTCGTGGTCATCACCTGACATTATTAGCCAGTGAAGTTGCACTTGAACTAGAAGATAATAGCCAAGTTAATTGGATTAGAATTCCAGTAAAAGGCTATCCTACAGAATTTGTGCGGAATTTGATATTTGCCCAAAAGAGTGCAGATTGGTTACGTCAACATCGCTCTGAGATTGATTTAGTTAAAGTCAATGGAGCAATTAATCTGGCTGCGGCTGATGTGAATGCTGTACATTTTGTCCACAGTTCATGGTTGCGATCGCCTGTTCATATTTCCCGCAACCGTCGAGACTTATATGGTTTCTATCAATGGCTGTTTACGGCTTTTAATGCCCGTTGGGAAAAGCAGGCTTTCCAAAAAGCGCAGGTTGTCGTAGCTGTATCCGAAAAGGTCGCGCAGGAATTAGTTAACATTGGTGTGCCGCGTTCTCGGATTCGCGTAATCGTCAATGGCGTTGATTTAGAAGAATTTGCCCCTGGCCCAAGCAGTCGCCAAAAATTAGATTTACCAGAGAACGTTACCCTAGCACTGTTCGCCGGAGATATCCGCACACCCAGAAAGAACTTAGATACAGTGTTGCACGCCTTGGCGAAAGTTCCCGATTTACATTTGGCGGTGGTGGGACACACCCAAGGTAGCCCTTTCCCAGAATTAGCAGCATCTTTAGGGTTAAATGAACGCGTGCATTTTGTGGGATTTCGCCGTGATATCCCCCAAATTATGCAAGCAGTAAATTTATTTGTTTTTCCTTCCCGATACGAAGCTTGCAGCCTCGTATTGTTAGAAGCACTTTCTTCAGGACTGCCAGTAATTACTGCCACAGCCACCGGGGGCGGAGAGTTGGTGACACCAGAATGTGGCATCGTCTTATCCGACTCAGATGATATTGATGCTTTGGCTGTGGCGCTGATGTCCTTGGTGAGCGATATCCCGTTGATGCAGCAAATGGGCAAAGCAGCTCGCTTTGTGGCAGAACAACATAGCTGGACTACTATGGCACAAACTTATGTGGATCTATTTGAGGAGTTAAGCAAGAATGCGAAACACCGTTCTGATACCGACTTATCGCCGTCCACAAGACCTATCACGCTGCCTTTTGGCGCTACAAGAGCAAACTAAACCCGTTGATCAGGTGATAGTGGTTGTCCGTGACACGGATGCAGAAACTTGGGAATTTCTTGCCCAATTCAAAGCCCACAACTTGCCATTGCATACTGTGAAAGTGACGCAACCGGGGGTAGTAGCAGCCCTCAACGCCGGACTAGCAGCAGTGGAGGGTGATATTGTTTCCATTACTGATGATGATGCCGCACCCCACCCAGATTGGTTAGAGCGCATCGCCGCTTACTTTACTTTAGATAGTCGCCTCGGCGGACTTGGCGGGCGTGATTGGATATACCACGGCAGCAAATTAGAAAACGAATCCCGCCCAGTAGTGGGACAGTTGCAATGGTTTGGGCGAGTGATTGGCAACCATCACCTGGGAGTAGGAGAACCCCGCGAAGTCGATATTCTCAAAGGCGTAAACATGAGTTTTCGTAAAGAGGCAATCGGACAATTGCGCTTTGATGAGCGGATGCGCGGCACAGGAGCGCAAGTACATTTTGAAATGGCATTTACTTTGACATTAAAACGGTCTGGTTGGAAGATAATTTATGATCCTAACGTTGCTGTAGATCACTATCCAGCTAAACGTTTTGATGAAGATCAGCGAAATAATTTTAATGAAATTGCCTTTATTAATTTAGTCCATAATGAAACTTTAGTTTTACTAGAGCATTTGCCATTTATCCACCGGATTGTATTTTTGTTATGGGCAGTATTCGTGGGTACATGTGATAGTTTGGGTTTCGCCCAATGGCTGAGATTTTTACCTAGCCAAGGGCAGTTGGCGGGGAAAAAATTGCTAGCATCCTGGCGTGGGCGTTGGCAGGGATATAAACAATTCAAAATTCAAAATTCAAAATTCAAAATGAATTGAATTTCTTCTTAGCTGTAGTGGTCTGTAAAGTTAAAAGTTATGGATAAACAAGTTCGTAGTAAGGACTTTAGTCTTTATTTAATTACTAAAGTGCTTACTACAAACCTTAAAAATTAGCTTAGACATTGTACTAGTTACCATTGGTAAATCCAAAATCTAAAATTGAATGAATTCTAGACAGATACTGTTCAATAGTTTTTTACAAGAAAGCTATTCTCCTGAGGAGCGATCGCAACAGGGTTGGATGGCGATCGCAGGCTTTATATTACTGACTGTAGTTTGCTATTTTGCTGGTGCTACTGCCGCATTGCGCCTAATTTACCCGGTGATGGCTTTAGTAGTAGCCATATTTTTATACTTGCGGCATCCCATTCTCTACATCAGCTTTACCTGGTGGATCTGGTTCCTCACGCCCTTAGCTACCCGCTTGGTTGACTATCGGGTGGGCTGGGACGCTACCCGTCAGATGCTCATAGCACCATACTTGGTGGTGTTTATAACTATCGCAACATTCTTACGACACTTCCCCCGCGCCTCACGTCAAGGGGGCTTGCCGTTTGTTTTGGCTTTTATCGGAGTATTCTATGGCTTTCTAATCGGTCTGATTTATAACCCACCAATCCCTGTAGCCCGAGGACTGCTAGATTGGCTCAGTCCGGTTATTTTCGCTTTTCACTTATTTATAAACTGGCGAGATTATCCCAGCTATCGCCAGAATATTCAGCGAACATTTCTTTGGTCTGTGTTGATTTTAGGAACTTATGGTGTATATCAATTTGTAGTAGCTCCTGAATGGGATAGGTACTGGCTTATACAATCAAAATTATTCATGAGTTCTGGAAACCCTGTACCTTTCGGAATGCGTGTCTGGAGTACATTGCACTCAGTCGGCCCCTTTGGTTCCGTCATGCAGGCTGGATTACTGTTGTTATTTACCAGTACAGGAAACTTAATTTTTCCTGCTTCAGCTGTTGGTTACTTATCCTTTCTGCTGACACAAGCACGTACTAATTGGGGAGGCTGGTTATTTGGAATAATTATGATTATGGGTTCAGTCAAGGCCCGAATTCAAATGCGGTTAGTCACCATAATTGTGGTGATGGCAATTTGTGTTGTGCCATTGACAACCATCGAGCCAATTGCTGGGGTTGTTGCAGCGCGTTTGGAAACATTTTCCAATCTTGAAGAAGATAACAGTTTTAAAGATAGATCGGGAAGTTATGACAAAAACCTTGGTTTAGCCCTTTCTAATGGTCTAGGTAACGGTTTAGGAAATATTTGGAAAGTCAATGAAAAAACTGGTCAAATTGAAGTAGTGGTGATTGATAGTGGCATTTTAGATATGTTTTTCACCCTTGGTTGGTTTGGAGCCATATTTTATATGGGTGGATTAATTTTTCTAATTATTAGTGTCAGCAGTTATGGTGAAGGTCGTTTCGATAGCTTTATCAGTGCTGCCCGCGCTATTGGTATCAGTTCTTCTGCACAGCTAATTATCGGTAGCGGCATGTTAAGTGTGGCAGGGATGATTCTTTGGGGATTTTTAGCTATGGCTATGGCGGGACATAAGTACTATCAACATCAAAAGAATTATGAATTATGAATTAATCCGAGAATATTTGACTGGATGCAAATTATTTTTGTGGTTAGTTAAACAACAAAATCTTACAACTTAAATAGGACTGATATATTATGAAAGCAATTATTGTAATGCCACTAGCCGAGCAACGAGGTGGCGGTGAAATGATGCTTTGGGATTTGGTGCAGCAGGGGCGTAATGCTGGTGTTGAGTGGCTGGTGATATTTTTAGAAGACGGCCCGATGGTAGAACAAGTAAAGTCCCTTGGTATTGATGCGCGAGTTGTGGAAAGTGGACGTTTACGCCAAATCCACCGTTTTATTGCCGCCGTTTTTCGGATAGCTGCGATCGCCCGCCGCGAACGTGCAGATATAATTGTCAATTGGATGTGGATCACACATATATCTGGAGGTCTAGCGGCAATGCTGGCGGGGTTACCTGCTGTGTGGTATCAGCTAGAAGTGCCTAGTGATAAGACTTGGTTGGTGCGAATCGCTACTTTAATCCCAGCTCGTGCGATTATCACCCTCTCGCAAGATGGTAAGCAAGCACAGGCAGAGATTTGGCCCCACAGACCAACACCTTTAGTTTATCCTGGTGTCGCACTAGACCGATTTGAGCCTAATGCTTTACCAACTCCAGAAGAAGCACGGCGGAAGTTGGGCTTACCTTTACACGGGCCGTTGATTGGAATTGTTGGGCGATTGCAACGATGGAAGGGAATGCACGTACTGGTGCAAGCGATGCCCAAAATTTTACAGAAGTATCCTGATGCTCATTGTGTGGTGGTTGGCGGTAAGCACGATTTAGAACCGGATTATCAGGACTTCTTAAAAGCCGAAATTGCCGCCTTGGGCTTGAAAGACCAAGTAATTATGGCTGGGCTACAGCGTAATATCCCGGAGTGGGTGCAGGCGATGGATGTATTTGTTCATGCATCAGATAAAGAGCCGTTTGGGATTGTGATTATTGAGGCGATGGCGCTGGGTAAACCTGTGATTGCTGGTGATGCAGGCGGGCCGACGGAGATTATTACCGATGGCATGAATGGATTATTAACACCTTACGGTGATGCAGATAAATTAGCGATCGCAATTCTCCGGTATCTTGACGAGCAAGAATTTGCCCAGAGTGCGGGAGTCGCTGCTAGACAACGCGCCCTCGATTTCTCAACACACAATTATGCTCAAAATTTTATTAATGCAATTCGTTCTGCAATGCCTAGTCCTCTATCGCAAAAGTTTTGATAGGTTTGTAGTAAGCAGAAAGCGTGCTTAAATATTTTCGGACTAAAGTCCTTACTACAAACGCATTTACACCTCGTAATTAATGCAATAAATCATTATAAAACTCTCTATGCGTCTGCGTAAGACAAAAAATATTTATGCAAAATGAACTAAATCAATGTTGATTGATAGCCGCAAATTGCCGATAGATGAAGTTATCAATACTGAAGTTTGTATAGTTGGTGCTGCCCCAGCAGGAATTACACTTGCACGAGAATTAATTGGGCAATATTTTCGAGTCTGCTTACTAAAAAGTAGTGATTTGGAATTTAATCAAGAAACTGCATCTCTTGGTCAAAGTACAACTTTGCATCAAATCGTCACAGTTTTAAACGTAGCGATCGCTTGAGCTTTTCTTCGTGCCATTCAGTGCGAAAACTTACTTATCTTTTACCGAATGTTGCACCAGCCAGCAATGTAAGCCCACCATTAAAAGCGCCAATGGCAGCATCAACATTGGGATGATTTCTAAATTTGTCCAACTTGCAATCCAGCCTGCTCCAGTGGGTATAATCGCTGCCCCCAAACTGGCGGTACTAGTGGCGATGCTAACAGCCGCAGGAACATGGCGGTCTGGCAATCGGTGAGGAATTAACCAAATGGTCGCAGGAAAGATCGCTGCCAACCCAAAGCCAATCAACGGTAAGCTAATCCATTGATCTGGCAGTTGCCACCAAGCAAGCAATCCAATCATTACAAGACTGAGCGACATACTGATTGTGCGGACTGCCCCAAGCCATTGCAAGAAATAACCTAAGATGAAACGTCCCAATGTTAATCCCAGCCAGTACGCACTAACGCTGTAACCAGCAATCAGCACAGGAGTGTGACGAGCAACGGATTGCACAGTGTATGCCCAGTTGCCGATGCAGGCTTCAGTGCCAACATAAACTAGCAAAAGTAGCCCAGTTAGCAGTACTATCGGAGTTTGCAGCGCTCTGCCCAGATTTTCTAAGGCAGTTGTATTTGATGCCAATACCCGTTGTGTCATTGGTGTGTAGTTGAAGATGATTACGCCCAGCACACTGACAATTAATAGGCTGACAATCCCGGCTAATACCCCATAAACCTGTCGCCAGTTCATGCCAACTGCTAACAAAGTAGTAGCGATCGCGGGGCCTGAGAGTGCGCCAATACCATAGAAAGCATGGAGCAAACCAATCAGATTGGCACTGCGGGAATTTTGCACAATGTAGGTGTTGATGCCTGCATCAATCAGCCCAATGCCCAATCCCATGCCCGATCCAGCCGCAACCATGATCAACCAGGAGGGTGAGGTAGCATAGATTACTAGTGCCATCGTCAGCGCACCCGCAGCAATCAACAGCATTCGGGCTAACCCCAGCCAACTACTCACAAGACTGCTGGTAAATGCTGCCAGAATGTAGCCGCTAATTTGACTGAGAAAAAGTAAGGTAACGGTTGCTGGAGTCAGGTTATATGTAGACAAAATCGAGGGCAGAAGAACTCCTAAACCTGCTTCAGCAATGCCAATGGCAATAAAGGCATAGAAGGCGATCGCCGAACCTATCCACAGAGGCGGTAGGGTGCGTTGATAGTCTCTCATTGGCTGGAATGCTCCTGCGTCAGACAATTTGACTGCTGAGATTTACTCAATTAATCATCCTTAAAACAATACCTTAACTAAAAAAAGAGGTAGTCTAGCTTTTGCCGAAATAGCCCAACACAAGACCATACTTGATTATTAGGCAAAACGCAAAACCTTAGTCCAGACGTACAAGACAGTCAAAATTACTTCTACACAAACTTTTGCAGATTTTATTAACTCAGTTTTTTGCCATTCGGCAAAAACAAGCGTGTAAATTCTTAGGTTTGTTCTATATCAAGCCTCGTAAATTGGCGAAGGTATTCTTAAAAATAACTTCATACTCATCTCCCTGTAGTGATGCACTAATACAACCTAAATTATTTTATTCGTGTTCACTACGAATTTAGCCATATAATTCGTTAATTAGTTGATGTAAAAATCGACCTATCAAACTGACAGGGCAAAGGTTAAATTAAAAACTGTCTAGAGTATTGCTTAATTCAATTTGAGAAAAAATAGCGATCGCCTGAATCAATAGTTATGTATTTTTCTGCCCTAAACTATTAGTAATCATTTCAAAATATCATTACTATCTTGCCAAAAAGTTTACAAGGATTTGAGAAAAACCCTTGTAAAAACTGAATTGCAAATTTTCGGACAGGTCTATTTATCCTTAATCTTTGAATACTTGAGCTGCTAAGAACGCTAATGCTACTGTACCAGCGATCGCACCCCACTGGAGAAGCGGATTTTTATCTAGCCAGTCAGAAACACTCGGTATAACTAAGTTACCAAAATCTCCGTTAACTCTGTCGTCTTCAGCAACAGGTTGGTAAAAATTATTTGGTGCATCTTCAGACTTCGGCTCAGAAGAATGTAGTAAATCGAAGCCGACGAGCAGTAACAGTGAATCTACTAATGATGGTGAGACGCGCTGTACCACATCTAATATTTTAGATACATCCCCAACCAAGAAGTCACGAGTTGGATGTTCGGCTACATAGAGGATAGCATCAGCTACAAGTTTAGGCTCGTAGTAAGGTGGTATCCCGGAAGGCTTTACGCCTAATTTCGTCAGACCATTATTCCAGAAGGGGGTGTTGATCACCCCTGGTTTCACACTGGTGACGCTGATCGGCCATTTTTCATGTTTCAACTCAAGGCGCATGGCTTCGATAAAGCCCTCTACCCCGTGCTTGGCTGCCGAGTAAGCACTTTGGTAGGGGAGCGATCGCCTACCTTCCATTGAAGAAACGTGGATCAGTGCCCCCCTTCCCTCACGCTTCAGATGGGGTAGGGCTGCCATTGCACCATAGACTTGTCCCATGAGATCGACATCAATAACATGCTTAAACTCTTCCGGTGTTGTGTTGTCGAAAGTGGCAAAGATGCCGATAGCAGAGACATGTACCCATGTATCGAGTCGCCCGTAGACTTCTACAGTTTTATCTGCGATCGCCTTAACTTGCTCAAATACTTCCACATCAGCTACGCAATAAGTTGCCTCGCCGCCAAAGCTGCGAATCTCTTCCACTAAAGACTTTAGCTTCGACTCACCGCGAGCGGAGACTACCACTTTTGCCCCGCGTCTAGCAAACTCAAGAGCTGTGATCCGTCCGATCCCACTGGAGGCTCCAACGACCGAAACGACTTGCTGATTGATTGGCTTTAATTGCATAAGTGTTACTTTTTAAAATAAATTAGGGATTGGGAATTGGCTTCGACAGCGTTAGAGACTTTAGCTTCACTAGGTAATTCAGTCGCTTTGTTAGTATCAATTGCTATTAAAAATATTTTTTAATAACTCTACTATACATATATATGTTAATTATTATTACGATTGCAGTTCTCTGTCTATTGGGGAATCTGAAAGCGTCACAGGATGTATCTCAGGGCATTGTCTAGACTTTTGATAGTTTCGACTAAGAAGCATCAGGAACTTACCCGAAAAAGTTTAGAAAATCTCATCTGTAGCCGTTTACCTACTTCAGACTCAACTTTCAAATGACGCAATCTCCTGATGCTATTTACTTTTTTTACAAACTGCTTCTTAGTCTGATTCACTCCTCAAGACAGATGCGAAAGCAGATTTAATTGAACCTCCCGCTTCCTTGATTTTCTGGGTGATGGGTTGCTCATTATGCAAAAACACACGCGCACAGTTGCGTCCCGGCAAACCGGAAATTGAACCACCCGGATGAGTTCCAGCACCAGTAATATCATGTGCGGTTAAAAACGTGGGGATTAAAGTATATTCCCTGATATTATAAAGTGCTGAAGATATCTAAATCTTTCGTGGGTTATAGAATATTTATATGTCTAGCAGTAGTATTTTTATCGCCAAGAAGCAAATTTATTTTTAATCTAATTTTGCTTCTATCTACGTATAAGATTGTGCCAAAATGAGCAAAGCTATAAATAAATCCAAATCTTAGATTACTTGCTTTTTGTCTCACTTTTTACCTGCGTTATCGTAGTCATTTCTTCCAGTTCTTTGAGGTGTTGGGCATTCACCAGCCATTCTTCTTCTAAGTTAAATTTATCTACACCATATTGACTTTGTTGCTCTTTTAGTGTTGCAATCTCATGATTAATTATTGCTAATGCTTTACCTTGAATAATTGCTTTTTTTAACAACTCAAACCGTGATGTTTCGTCAAGCTGATGCAACAGCCGTAATATAAAACGACTGATGATAACTTCATCTCCAAAATCAAGAATGCCATTAGATTCATCATTTTGACACAATGAGAGTTGCTCGCTTACATCAAACAAAGCTTCCACAACTGAGGGAATATAATTTACAGAAATTTGCTGTTCAGTGGAATTTTCTAACTGTTCTATAAATACTCTAACTTGTGTTGTACCGCCTGGAAGTTTTTGTTTAGCAAGTTCTATTAAATGATTTCTAAATTTGTCTTGATCTCCAACCGAAGCAAGGATAATTTTTATCTGGATATTAGATAATTCCCGTGCTGATAACGACAAACGAAAGTAAATAGGAAATATTTCTAAACTACACACACGTAGTTGTTCGCGCCATTCAAACTCTTGTTTTTCATCTAAATAGGTATTTTCCAAAATTGATTTTAACTTCGGAAAAAGGTACATTAGCAAATTTTTAATGGACTGCTTGTCCTCATCTGGGAGTTGAGCAATCCAGGTATTCAGAAGACTGTTGAGTTCGTCTCTTGAAGGGTTTACCTCTCCTACAAAAATATGAGGATTTTGATGGATTATACTATATATCTTTGGACTAAAGACTCGCAAAGACTCAATAGCAATGTAATCAACTGGGTTTACTTCATCTTTTACTGCTGGATACGTCACTGTTAAAGTGTTAACAAAACGAATAATATTACGGATGTTAGTAATAAAGCGATCTATTCCTTGAAAGTAAATATCACCCCAGCGAGTTTGGTTAATTTGTTGTTTTTGAGTTTCCGCAAATATATTATCAAGCTTTGCAAAAAGTAGCCTCCGAAGTGAAGTTTTATTAGGAATAGGTAACTCAAAACTAACTTGAATAAATGTTTCTAAGTATCTTTCACCTGAGATTTGTTTGGTATCTGCAATTGTTTTCCTGACAATTTCTTCTTTATCAAAAACTATCAAATAGACAACGTTAGTAAAATTCCGCATTGCTTTGAAAATACGAAATAACTGCTTGATATCTTCAGCAGCCAACCGATCAATATCGTCAATTGTTACGACTATTCGCCGTTGCTGCTGTACTAGCGTGTCTTCTACTTCTTCTTTTAATTGGGCAGCTTCCTTGTCCTTCTCGTCCAATAATGCTGCTAATGCTTTGCCAGTTTGAGCATAAGGTAGAGGAATGTCTGAAATAATGGCGGCAAAATCAGCTAGTTTCCCTTTCAAACCTCTTGACACAGATGACTCTTGGCTTAAAACGTTTTGCAATTGCTCGAAAAAGCGTCTTGTGATATTTTCGTGTCCAGACAATAACCAAGGATTAAAAGGAACGATTATTGGTTGCTCCTCGTCTGGTTTTTGCTGAAGATAGTGAACTACAAAGTTTAATAATGTGGATTTGCCAGAGTTCCAAGAACCATAAACTGCAATAACGAAACCTTCGGGAAAAGGCATTTTGCAAATGCTGTCTGCTAGATACTTGGCAAAGTTGGCATGTCCTAACAGGTCTTTTTCTGGATCAACTAAGGAACTATCTACCGATATATCGTTAATTTCCGTCTGTGCCATAAAAAATTTTGATTACTCATATTGCGATCGTCGCACATTCAGTAGGATGAACAATGATACCTCACGATATAAATTTTCATTGAAATAATTTTCTCAAAGCTTATGCAATTGGTTCCATATTAGTTATTTAGCATCGCTGGAATTAGCAGGTTAAATAGACAAACAGCGTATTTTGGGAATTCTATCTCCATGTCATCTAAAAAGATTACTTAAATAAGTTCAACTTCAACCTCAATTCTAACTATTGGTTAGATAAAGTCAGCATTCTTTATGTCTATGTGTACTAGTGCCAGCTAAATCTTAATATTCCTCTACAAAGAAAGATATTAATTCTTAAGAGTGATTTTGGCAAATAAAAATTATCCTAGCATAAAATTTTAATTATTTGCTACAATTATTCATATAAAGCAAGGATAAATCTATTCCAGATATATAAACATTTAAATTGGCTACATATTTACAAGCTAATCCTGCTGCACAGGTAATATCTAAAACTTTAAGTCCTTTCTAATCTGACACGAAGTTGGAAAAAATTTTAATTTTGACTTGTTTAGATGGTTAGACAGATATAAAGTTCCGTCTTCCTTCCACCATTTATCTGCATTCAAATCCTAATATTCTAAATTATTTTCATTTTGCATCAATTGTATAAAACGAAGTTAATTGCTTTAGGAATTAAGCAAATAAAACCAGTTTTTCCGACAAATAAGGCTTGCTAACGCCAGATATCAAAAGTGCTACTGTTTAAGGGAGCCATTGTAATCCCTTCTCCTGTAATTTATGCTCGATATGCTGCATTTCCTGGATAGTTTCTCCAGTAACGATCGCATAAATATCAGTGTTTATTTTTCCGTATTTGACTTTCTCTAAAGCCGACAGAATGATCAAGTCCTTGCGATCTAGTTCTGGTTTTAAGGTGACTAAAATTGAATCCAATGTTCCTTCCATGCGGTAATCACTGGAATATTTAGCTACTCCCTTTCCCAGTTCCACTAGGGTATTACGCTGCAAACACAACGGAGTCGAGCCATTGACTCGGAAATTGGCATCGATCGCATAAAATTGTCCGTCTTGGTCTTCTAGCACATCAAAGCCAATCACGCCGAAATAACCCTGTTTGTGAGCATAGTGACCAAGGTTGGCAATCATCTCAAAGAACTTGCTCATGTCAGTGTTGCGGTAGTCAATCAGTCCGCCTAAATAGTTGCCTTCTGGAGTGACGAGTTGGCTGGTAGTGCCGATGAGGGTTATCTCTCCCGCCTTGTTGACATAGAACTGTACGCAGTAATTCTGCACCTCGTTCTTGATGAACTCCGAGACAATAATTTTATCGAGCAACTTAATATCAAGATATTTCCTAATTTCTTCAAGACAGTAGTTGAGATCGCTGGGACTTTTGATGATATAAGTGCCTTCTCCTGAGAGTCCGTGGGACGTTTTAATTAAGTAGGGAAATTGTGGTAACTGAATGTCTTCAAGATTGACTTGGTGCAGATTGTAGCTATTGTATTTCGGACATTGCACCCCTAGTTCGGCTAGCGTTACTTTGCTGAGTAAGCGGTAATGAGTGTCTGGAGCAACAGCGTGTTTTTCAGGTTTTAGATGATCAAAGGGAAATAGAGTGATGAGTTTGTCAAAGCGTTCGCTGTGGCTGAGATCATCCAGATAAGTCAAGCGATCCATCATCGACCTATTGGAGTAGCTGAAGCCGAAATGCTCTTGCCAGTATTCAAGCAGCGACTTTGGCGGCGGTATAATCACAATTCCTGGAATGCGATCGCCTAACACAGCCAGAATTTTCCAAGGTTCCTTTTGGCAAATCTTGTCAAAGGAGGTTTTGGTGGCTTCACTACTGCCATCTTGAATAAAATATTTTTTCAGGTTGGGATAAGCAGCCCAACTGGCAGTTGCAGGGTAATTTAGGATAAACCCATAAGATGCATCTGTGATATCTTGAGCAAACAGATCAGAAAGAGTACTGCCTTGAAAGTATTGAAAGTTATATTTTGAGTTCATTTAGCCCTCCGATAAACCGCGTTCTCAAATAGTTTGACAGATACATCCTCTGTCTGCACTCCTACCAGTAGCACCCTGTCTTTGTGAAAGACAATTTTTTTAGTAATTGCAGCTAAGGCTTGGGCAAATTTCGGCGAAATGAATCTATCTTTTGGTCGGCTTTGTTTGTAAATACCTTGTAAGTTTTTGATTTTATTAGATTTTATACCCTGAAGATTGCTATATTTTTTTTGCATAAAGCTAACATTTGGTAAATTACTCTTTATTTATATATCTTACTTGTATTTTAATTAACTCTATCAAACGAAATAAATAAGTAAATTAGTTTATTTATTATTTTAAAATAACATTAGTCTGAAATGATTGTTCATCTGATAAAGCAATATGCATGAAGGTGTAAATGTGTAAATATTGCTGTAGCTATAAGCTGATCTTAGCTATAGGTAATGCACCAACTAGTTCATACTCTAAATAAATGCGATCGCAACCTACTTTTAAAACGCCAAATTACAGAGGAGCAAATGGATCGTATTTGCTCGTCAAAGTTTTTCAGAGTGAGATGCTAGTAGCTAAGTGCGTGAAGACTCAGATTTGAATGAAAATCTAAGTTTAGGTATTCCACTTTCCTGTAAGCGACTTTTGATAATGTCTACAACTTCGCTGTATGACATATCATCTTTAGGGCCAAATGGTATATCTGCTCTCCATTTTCCGTTTAAACTGACAGAAAGCATAGCAGGTACTAGGAATTTTCTAGGGGATATATATGCTTTGCTTATGTATCCTTCTTCTTCGTTAAGCTTTACTTGGGCAAAATCTGATAAGTATGGTTCTAACACTAACCAAAAAACTCGATCTACTGTCGCTGCTAAATAAACTTCTTTGTAAAGAGAACCTTGTAATGTGCTACCTTTTGCTCCATGTATGAAATTACCTCTACCAACTGTCGTTGTTTTACCGTTCTCTAGCTTAATAACCATGTAGCTTATTGGTTCTTTAAGATTACCCAAAAATGTTTTGACGAAGATAGCCATCCTTTTATCTTTCATGCTGTCTACGTAGTCATCATCTATTGGTATAGACTCCAAATACTTATTAACCTGATACTGTTCCAAGTCAATACCACGTTCTATTAATAATTTCTTGAAATACTCTTTTTTGGCAATAAGGTTTGTTAGTCTATTGGGAGAGTTGGTATTGCTTTCTTCTTCCGTCTTGTGTTCTATCAGGAAAACTTTAAGTTTGCTAGTGTCTATGTGTTCGTTAAATAGTAATTTAATCAGATCCTTCTTATATGGAGATAATCGTTCTATTGCCTTCTGACGATTTTGCTCATATGCATGGTATTGCTTCTCAGAAGACATATAAATTCCAGTAACACTTAGCAGGCATTTATTTTTGAGTGCAACTAGAGAGTCTTCATTGACAACCCTCATATCAACTCCAGCCAATTGAGTCAATTCATAACCTTGAATATGTTCTAAAGCTTCTTTCGCAGCTCTGTAGATTTCGATAGTAAAGCCATTAACTAATAGTCTTCTTAAGAAGAACAAACCATATTTTTCATCTTTTCTTTGACCTTTACAAGCCCAGTTATCTGAATAGTTAGTGCGCTGCTTGAACACCTGTTTTAAAAACCGATTAACAGACCGCCAATCCTTTGTAAATTCTTCTAACTCTTTTAAATTTATACAGATGTGTATTACATTCAGTGGCAATACAGCTTTCTGAACTCTCCAATCATCTCGCCAATGTATAGAATCATTAATCAGCTTAGGATCTTGTTTTCGTGGAGGTTCTACACCTAGTATAAAAGTGTATGGTGCAAGGATAGTTAGTGTTTCCCGTAATAGCGTTTCTGTTGGATGTAGTTTCTTTGTTCTAATTTTAGTTCCATTCAGTTGCGGGTTGTACTCTTCAATGCGCTGTCGTTCCATAGCATTGAGATGTGATTCAGCTACCAATTCGTAGTATATGACAAACTGCTTCTTTCGCTGTTTTTGTAACTGATACAGTCTGTGATGGCTATCACCTGCCCAACGACTACGTAAATTTTTTGCCTGCCCTACATACCAAACTATAAATTGTTCATCTAGTACATAGTATATTCCTGAATTTTCAGGAAGTAACTCTCTATTTTTTATACTTATATGAGGTAATTGTAAGATAAATTCAGTCGCATTCATATTCACGTTCTATAGTTACTAAGTTAAGTTTCTACAGCTAATATTCCCAACTTTGCAAGCTATATGAAAATGTATATCATAACTTAACAATAAAACTATCCCGTAGATGAAAGTCAGCCTCCGTGCCTGGATGAGTTAACGCCCAGTAAGTCACCTTGCCATCTCTATGTTTGATGACTGTAGTAACGCTAATTTCAATTTCTTGTTCTGCTAAGACGATTTTATCCAAATCGACATTTAACGTAAGGGTGAAACCATCGGTTTGATTCTGAACACTAAACAGTAGCTTTTCAAAGGCTGTTTCCTCTTGCATCCCTTGACGATAGCTATCAAAGCGATAGACATTCCAGTGTCCGGCGGGAGAGAGGTTAAATTCCCAATACCGTGCAGAATCTTTGATGCCAAGGAAGAACTCAAAACAAGTGTCTTCCCACAATTCATGCTTGCGTGATGGTGCATTTGATAGTGGAGCAATTGCAATTTTTTTTAAGTCACCTCCAAGGTTGTAGCAGATGGTAAGTTGATTAGCATTTCGGGAGATATTGCCTGTAATTTTCAAATTAGGAAAGGACTCAGTAGAAGGAAAGGGTTGCAGGAAAAATGTCTGGAGGTTCATTTCATATCTTCAATAATTTTGCGAATCTGCGTTTCTTGAGATTCAATACTTTCGGTAAGCTTAAACTGGACGATCGCTCTTGCTAAGTTATGTTCTGGATGTTTGACTTTGAAGTAGACATTCCCTGCTAAATAATCAGCAAAGAATCTCAGTCCTAGTTCAAAAGCAATTAGACGAATGGCATCGTATATGTATGCATAATCATTGTCGGTCAGAAATGCCTTAGCCACTGCAAGATAACCTCGTAAGATTTCCTGACACAAATCGGTATCGAAATAAATACTTTCCCAATTCTCGGTTTCTTCACCAGCCGGATTGCAACCCGATCGCAGGCAATCACCAATATCGTAATGTACCAGACCGGGTTTCACGGTGTCCAGGTCGATGACGCTGACGGCTTGCTGGGTAGCAGTGTCAAACATGACATTATTTATTTTTGGATCACCGTGCATCAGACGCAAGGGTAGCTTGGCTTCAGCTTTGGCATTTTCTAGGATATGTGCAAAGGTTTGGCGATCGCTAACAAACTGCAAGCAGTAATTAAGTTCCGAAGATTGACTAGCACTAGTTTTCGCTAACACTTCTTTGTAATGCTGGAGATAAAGCGGTGTAATATGGAATCCTTGAAGGGTATCGGCGAGTTTTTCTGGTGGCAAATCGCTAATTAGATTGTGGAACATTCCCAAGGCATAACCGATTTCTTTCGCGTGTGAGCGATCGCGCATAGTATCAAAGGACTGGGAGCCTTCAATAAAGCTAATCGCCCGCCAAAAAGAGCCGTCTGCATCCTTCCAGTGGTCTTGAGCATCCTTGGTTAATAGTACGCGTGGTACTTCCCAGCGACGATTCAGAAGTGTGTGCTGTAACCGTTTGCGAACATGCTCAGTGAAGGTACGCATATTCTGCATAATCAGTTGTGGCTGCCGAAATACCTGTGTATTGATGCGTTGCAGGACAAAATATTGTTCTTCTGAAGAATCTAGATTGACTAAGAAGGTGTCATTTATATTACCACTTCCAAATGCTTTAACGCCTGTAACCTTCCCCAGCCCAGCGAATTGATCGGCGATCGCAACCAGATTTTCTGCACATTGTGTATTGAATTCTTCTGTCATGTTTTTAACCTGTACTACTCCTCATATAGATTGCACAAAGGCAATAGGGGATATCGTAGCGCAAGTGTTAATATAATTCGTAATACTCGCTAAAGGCCAGAAGCAAGCTACGTAATTCGTAATGGGCTACGCCCCGCTACGAATTACGTAATTCGTAATTGAAAAGAGTTTGATTCTTTAGATGTCAATTACGATTTTTTAAAAGTATTATATACTAGCACGGGGCGCGACACCAAATAGCCCATCGGAAATATCGCTCTTGTGGCCCCAGTGCTAATTTAATAGTTAGGAAAGTTAGGAAATTTCATCGCTATCAACCCACTCATCATAGGATGAGTCATAACCAATGTAGTGAACAAAGTATTGCTGACCTTGGATTTGCTCAATCGTTGCAGAATACCAAGCCTCTTGGTCATCATCCCAACATTTTACCTTTTGACCCACTGCATATCCATTGTCATCAGAGGAGCGAAGATCGCGAGTCCGAATGTCATCTTCACCTACCCACTCGTCATAAGATGAACCGTAACCAAGGTAATGAATAAAGAATTGGTCATCTTGGATTTTTTCAATTGTTCCCTGATACCAATCTTCTTCTTCACTATCCCAGACTTCTACTGTTTTGCTGAGTTCATACTGATTTTTATCTGACTTAACAGCAGATGAAATATCTTGAATAGGCTTTTGTTCCTCTTGTTTAATTTCCTCTTTTACTAAAGTATAGGCTTGCAAAATAAAGCTGCGAGCGACAGTTTGAATTCCAGTATGTTCGTAGTAATTGGTAGTTTGATCTAGGAATGCTGCTACCAAATCTAAATTATCATCAGCAATCTGGATAAAATTACCCAAATGACTAGAAATTGATTGCGGGGTTATGCCTGTTTTGGATACTAAGTTATTCATCCAACCTTGCACAGAGTTGAAACCTTGACTGATAAAACCAACTTTATCAGAGGGGTTACTACCTGGTAAAAAGTTATTGATGGCTAAAAAAACCGGATTTTGAGTTATTACACCAGTATCAGTACCACTAATAACTCCGTGAATTTTGCTGAGAAAGTCAGGGCCTAATGGCAGAATTCCGTCTAGACAAACTAGAGCTACCATCCGCATTAAGGATGCATTTTGATAGTTATTAGCAAGGGAATTAGCAAACTCTTGGGGATTAGGTTGAGGAATGCCATTTAGTTTGCAAAAGGCGATGATTTCGACGGTGATTTTCAATAGTAAGTCAATGGATTGAGTTACGTCAGCTTTCGGAGTAATTTTGCCTAAAAAAGACAGAAAGCCGATTTTCTCACTAACTTTATTCGCTAAAGCCGCCGTTGCCATAGCTGTGTCTGCCTTATCAATTGTTTGATAAAGTTTGATTGCAAATTGGTAGCCTTGTTGAGGATCTTGATATAAAGTAACAGCGCGATCGCGGATTTTCTGAATTACCTTAGCATCGCTTTCTCCAGTAATGCTGCGAATATTATTCTCAAATCCCGTCAAATTGTTCCATTCACCTGGTGCTATATAATCAAGAGCTTTTAAAACTTTGACAGTGATATTGTCAGTCGGTAATTCGTCAACCAACTGAATAATTGATTTATCCATCAGCCGATCCTCAAAACTCAAAATATTTTTACAACACAGTTCAAATAAACCCACAACAACTCTCTCCCAGTTGCTACCCTACGGGAAGCCTTTCTCTGGTCAACGCTGCGCGAATTACTGAACAGTATTAATAGAGTTCCCTGACCTGACCAAAAAATAACAACTGGCGATCGCCCAGATCAAGACAACATTGTTTCAAAAATGTCTCAAAGGGTAACTTATGGCTTGGGATAGCCAGAAGAGGCAGGGAGCAAGGGGAAATGACCCCATCAAGAACTGCTATGAAGCAGAGCGCAACATGGGTCTGATACCATTTCACTTTAATAACGGCATTTTCCCAGCAAAGCTGCCCTGCGCGATGCGGTAGCAGAACGGTGGCTGCATCGGGTTTCCACACCACTGGCAGCGAGCGATCGCCCAAGAGCAGGGTTCCGCCGTTGAACGGTTGCACCGATGGTTTGAGCAACTCATAACTCTGAAACGTCAAAAAGTCCTCGACGAGCCAGAGTTGTTTGCAACCTATTGTGCGATCGCTCAAGAGGCGCGAGGGGTAGTTCAAGCTCACATTGCTGAACTGGTAAGCCAAGTCGCTGCGATCGTCGAGAGCGGTATTTCCAGTAACGAGTTTAGGGTCACTGATCCGCAGATAGCTGCAAAGGCAGTCTTTCAAGCAATGGTTCGATTTCACCATCCGGCTCACGCATCCGAATGGAGTGATCCAGACATCGACATGGACTTTGCCCAAGTATGGCGCTTGGTAATTGCTGGTCTTGTGGTGGGTGAGTGAATCGTTTAGGGACTTCCAAATAAAAAAAGACTCAACTACTTCTTCTGGGGTGGGTCGAAAAGCCCGCCCGTAGGCAAAAGCGGGCTTTTCGACCCACCCTACAAGATTGGATATTGCCTATTTTTCCGTCTCCAGTTGCTCCCGTTGCTTACCATACTCCCGCAGCTGCTTCAAAAGGTCTTCTTGGGATGAGTTAGGGATAGACGGACTGGGGGTTGGTTGAAGGTTGGTGTCGGTACTTTCAAAATTAGCAGGTGGGGGATTAATTACGTAGACGGGTAGAGACTTATCATTAGACATCGCCTCTTGAGTTGGTGTTGGGATAGGAATTAGATTCTTTGGTTTGCTCACAGCAGTTTTTACCGAATCTAGAGTAGTAGCAACTTGCACTTGTTGCTGCATGTGTTGTGTAGAAGATACTAAACTACTTAGACCATTCACCAATTGCCGCAAATTTTGTCGGAAAGTAGGATCACCAGTCAACTCATCCAAATCAGATGTAATTTTTTGGCTATTTTCAAACGTTACTCGGGCTGAATCTAAAGTTTGTTGTAGCAGCACCGCATTCTTTGGATCATTTAAGGTTTTTGAAGCATCACGTAAATTAGCTGAGGCTTGCGCTGCATTTGCTGAAAGAGTTTCTAAATTGTTGATTAATGCTCCTTGAGTGAATCGATTCACAGCTGGTGATAGGCTACTGACTGTAACACGAAGTTGGTTGCTGGTTTCGGTGATATTGTTCAAAGCGCCAACCAGCGAAGAACGATTTGTTGTCAACAAATTATCCACGTTGTTCAGCAAACGATTTGCTTGAGTTGCAGTTGCACCGAATTTATTTATTGTTTGACTTGACGATGCACTAAGTTGATTTGTCGCTCGTTGCACTGAATTAGCAGTGGCTGAAAAGGTATTAAGTTGTTGTCGCAAGTTTTTGGTCAAACCTTGTAAATCCTGATTTAGCTCAGTAAAACTGGTTGCTGCACCTGTAGTAGTTTCTAGAACCCTATTGACATTTCTATAAAATTTTGGGTCAGTATATACAGCGGTTAGCTCACTTGAACTGCGAATTAGTTGATCAACACTGATCCCAACCTGACCTTTTAACCGAGAGCCATTACAAATTATAAGGCTGGGATCACAATTTCTATCTAGGGGTTTAGCAAGCACAACCCCAGCAGGTAACGTTGCTTTTGGCGTGATGTCGATAATACTTTCGCTAATTAATCCGCTTTGATTAGCTTCAACCACTACATTCCGGGGAATAATTAGGTCAGTTTTGGCAATTTCAATCTCTACATCAATGGCATTTGGCCCTGGTCGAACCTGGGAAATGGTTCCTACCTTAAAGCCACGATAGCGAACTGGTGATCCCTTTTGCATTCCGCCAGCGTTAGCAAATTCCACAGTAGCTTTGTATGAACGGCTAGCACCAGTGAATCTATTTAACCACAAAAAGAGTAATCCAAATACCCCTAGTCCGAGCAGGAGTAACAACCCCACAGAGCCTTCTCTAAATGTTCGCCCAGACGCGAAGCGGCTTGTCATAAGACCTCGCATTTTTTTCCTCCACCCAATAATTAGTTATGAGTTATGAGTTAACAGTTGGGAGTTAGGAGTTGAATTTAACTCTCGCTCCTGATTCTTAACTCCTCACTTTCTAACCGACGACTTGAATCGGCCCTTGCACACTTCCACTGAGAAATTGTTTAATTAAAGGATTTTCTGTGTTGTATGTTTCACTAACTGTACCCTGCCACTGCACTCTACCTTCATAGAGAAATATAAGTCTATCAGTTGTACGGCGCATAGTGCTGTCTTGGTGGGTAACAACAGCATAAGTACTACAAACTCCATGTAAACATTGTAAATAACGGATTAAATCTTCGATTACTGTTGAGGCAATGGGATCAAGTCCGGCCGTTGGTTCATCGTATAGTAGAACTTCTGGCCCTTCTGAAGGATTATCAGGGTTAGACATAATCGCACGCGCAAAACTTACCCGTTTTCGCATTCCTCCTGAAAGTTCGGCTGGGTAGAGATCGCCTACTTCTGGCAAACCTACCATCTCCAATTTTTCTTTTACCAAATCTTGGATGCGCGATCGCGGTAGCTTTGAATTTTGATAAAGTAAAAATCCCACATTCTCCTCCACCGTCAGCGAATCAAATAGCGCCGCCTGCTGAAACACCATGCCAATACCAACCTGCTGGCCACCATCCTCAATCAAACCGTCTCGCCGCACTCCTTGCACATAAATTTCTCCTTCATCGGGACTAAGTAACCCCGCTATTACCCGTAAAATTGTTGATTTACCAGTCCCTGATGGGCCAATAATCCCTAGTGCTTCTCCCCGGTAAATGGTCAAGTCTACATTATCTAGAACTTTATGGCTACCAAAGGACTTAGAAACACCTTTCAGTTCAATCAATGGTTCAGTCATTAGTTATTAGTCATTGGTCATTGGTCATTGGTCATTTGTCATTTGTCATTAGCAAAGGACAAAGGACAAATAGCCCAATAGTGATGTCATAGTTCTTGGTCGGGCATTGCATGGTACATTATAAGTATATGATTAGCATTTTAATTAATAAAATTTATTTTTTTAGCATAATACTTAGTTATTTGCAATGTTTAACGTCTCAGAATCCCCTCAACCCAAGCCTGACGAAGACACCATAGTAATTTAACGTCTCAGTAACGGAGAACTAAGACTCCAGTTTTTTGTGGACATTAGCAAAGTCATACAATAGTATAAACTACTTAGCATAAATATGCTGAGTTTTGTTATAAATACTTTAGAGAAAAGCTCCAAAAACAAAAAACAATTAACAGGTTGATGTAATAAATAGCAGTTATATTTAATTTTTGATAATCAAAAGGTTAAGATTCACGACTTTTTAGATAAGTCGGAAATTTTTGTTCACAAATGATTAAGTATGGCTATATAAACATTTAGGTTACTACCATTTTAAGTTTTTGTAATTAGCAGAATTATTAGATATAGCGGTTCTTGCACGGGTAAAGTACAGAAAAAATAATTAACCACAGATGAACACACATATTCGTAGGGACACGGCATAGCCGTGTCCCTACCCAGTACCCATTGAGAATTGCTATAATTTGAGAGGTTAATAGCATTACTGTCAATTTTATAGTTGCTAAATATCAAAAGTGTTCACTAATATTATAATAATTACTGATAAAAATTAAAGTAGACATTATGAGTAGCCAATTAGAACAGTTTGCAAGTGATAATTCCTCTGGGATTTGTCCAGAAGCCCTGGAATATATGATTAGGGCAAATCAAGGTAGTGTTCCAGCCTATGGAAATGATGAATGGACTCAAAAAGCCACAGATTATTTTCGGGAACTCTTTGAAATTGATTGTGAAGTATTTTTTACCTTTAATGGTACAGCCGCAAATTCTTTATCTTTAGCAGCTCTTTGTCACTCATATCACAGCGTCATTTGTCATGAAACATCTCACATAGAAACAGATGAATGTGGCGCACCTGAATTTGCATCTAATGGCTCGAAATTGTTACTTGCTCAAGGTAAAAATGGTAAGTTAACATCAGAGGTTATAGAGGCAATTGTCACTAAACGTACTGACATTCATTATCCCAAACCTAAAGTTATTAGCATCACACAATCAACTGAATTAGGGACTTTATATTCTATTGAAGAACTTCTAAAAATTAAAGAAGTTGCGAACAAGTATAACTTAAAAGTCCACATGGATGGCGCTCGTTTTGCAAATGCAGTTGCCGCTATGAATAAAAGCCCTGCTGAAATTACTTGGAAAACTGGAGTGGATGTGTTGTGCTTTTGTGGTACAAAGAATGGAATGGCATTAGGTGAAGCCATTCTTTTCTTCAACAAACACCTAGCAGAAGATTTTGATTATCGATGCAAGCAAGCAGGTCAGCTAGCCTCAAAAATGCGGTTTATCTCTGCTCCCTGGTTGGGTTTATTGGAAACTGGTGCTTGGTTAAAAAATGCCAGACATGCCAATCAATGTGCTGAATACTTAGAAAATCAACTATTAAACATAGAAAATGTTGACTTGATGTTTCCTAGAGAAGCCAACGCCGTGTTTGTTAAATTACCTGAGCAAGTCATTCACACCTTAAAAGCAAAGAACTGGCAGTTTTATACATTTATTGGTGTGGGAGGAGTACGTTTTATGTGTTCTTGGAATACGACTCAAGCAAGAATTGATGAATTGATAGATGATATTAAAAACGCAACTATTTCCAAAAACTAAATTTAAATTAATCAAATAAGTACAGCAATCCAAAAACTGCCTCAACTGAGGCAAAGGCAATTAGTTGTAACTGACAATGCAAGTGATTATACCATTTCTTTGTGAGACTGCACAAAATTTTCTTGGCTTGTTTACTTTCTTTGTTTGTGTCCTACCCTGCGGTCAGCCACTTCGTGTCTTTGTTATACATCATATTCATTCTTGGCATTAACTAACGGAATTGTTGAACTAGAAATTCAGAATATAAGCTGAACCTCAACCTTGGGTCTAACGGGTTTGAAATTTGTCGCCGTTTACGAGCAAGACGCAGTACATTACCAGTGATTTTATTGACAGAAGTGAGCGATGCCTACGGCAAGCTGCTTTGCGTCTGGGCGTTGCAGGTTTAGATGCAAGAGTCGATGATTATGTAGTTAAGCCCTTCAGCATTGAGGAACTACTAGTTAGAATTCGCGCCCATCTCCAGCGCCTGCAAGAAACAGACGAGGATTTGTTGCAATTTGAAGGTTTAAGCTTAAATAGCCGCACCCGTGAAGTTTTTCGGGGGAAACGAAGCGTTGAGTTAACAGTAAAAGAGTTTGACTTATTAGAATATCTCCTCTCACTTTTGCGTCAGGTGTTTACTATAAACCAAAATAAGAGAGAAAGTTTGGGGTTACGACTTCATCGGTGATTCTAATATTATTGAAGTTTATATTCGTTATCTGCGACTAAAATTGGAAGACAATAAAAAAAGCGTATGATTCATCCAGTCCGTGGTGTAGGTTATGCACTGCGGGAGCAATCGTAATGACTTGGTGATTTCGGCAAAAAGGAACATATTAAAGACAAAAGAGGATCATGAATAAAAAATGGGCTGTTAAACGACTGACAGTAAATCTCACAACCGAGGAAATGAAGAAACTTCAATGCTACTGTGCTTCGACAGGAAGGCCAGCAACAGATGTAATTCGAGAATTGCTCCGAACTCTTGAGGTTGACAATGCTGAAAACTCTGAGATGGAAACAGCAGACTCAACAAGAACAGTTAGCAGTGGGTCAAAATCACAGTAACTATTGACTCGAATATCCCGCCAAATCTCAGAAATCTGCTCCCATGATTTCCCGACAGATAGGACTAAAGGATGATCGTCTTTTGGTATAGTTTTTGCTATCCCATCTAGATGTTAGCAAAAGTACTCCCACCAACCATTTTGGTGTGGTGGTGACTCTTAATTGCGAGACAAGTGAGGGGGTTAAATGCCCCCTCTTACCATACTCATTTAAAGATTTAGGGACTTTGAAATAAATAATACCCCACAGATTGAATAATTGATTTGTTGGAAATTCTCTAGAGGTTATTAAAATAGCGATCGCGCCACTTGCCACTTTGCTACAATTCCTTTAAGCCACTCATTATATTGAGGATGACACCTGCGGTTAACATCAAACGCAGCAAGTAATTCACCCGACATCCAAAGCAGACCAACCAATACCCCGCTCCAGTGGATTATTGCCATAATCAACCATCTGTGCATTGGCTGCGTTATAGACTTTATTGGGTAAAGTATCTTCAAACAACTTCAGGCTGTTGAGAGTTGTTAAGCACTTGTTAAGGCGTGCATCAAAGTCTGCTTGGTCAGTAAGATTCAACCAGCGTCCAGCATTCAATGCCATTAGGTAGTTACCCATATCCCAGTACCAGAACTGTATATGGAAGAAATTTGTATTTTGCCAATTGAGTAAATAAACGGGCAAGTTTTGGTATAATTTCGACATTTAATAAAAGTTCTACATATATAGTCGGTGCAAACCGAATTTGCCCTGATAACACCGATTTCAACTGCCCTTGGCTAAAGATTTGTCAGTCAACCAAGCTCAAGGGTGTTATTTATTTCACTTAGATAAGGTGATGGCACGTAATGGACAAGCACAAAGACTCTCTTAGCCAGCAGTTAGAATCAGCTCGTTCCAAAATTATTAATTCCTACCTTACAACAATTGAAGATAGTTTTCGAGAAAACCGTCCTCAACTCAAACTCATCAATTATGGTACAGGGTCAGGAAAGACTCATCAATTGTTTCAAGCTATATATAAAACTATTCAAGAGCATCCAAATACTCAGATAATCAGCATATATGTTGCCCCATTAAGAGAACATTTATGTGTTCCCACTTCAGTTAGGAGCCAATATCCAGATGTTCCCGTCTATAAACTAAATTCTTTAGAAATGAAAACGACAGATGAATATATCAAATTATACAAAAAATGGATACCTTCAATCCTTAAAAACAAAAAATTTTGGAAGATCGATCCAAAAGTATACCCTCATGAAAAAGTTCAGGAAAGCCAACAAAAACTTAAGACAGTAGAAGATGTTATACGCCGCCTTGAGTATGTCAAAACTGTAGGCTTTGGGAATGAGGAATTTAATAGTTCCGAGACTACGAAAGCAATAGGCCAACTGAATAATTTACTTGAAAACTTTTTAGAATTTACAATCAAATGTAAATTGGAGCGCTCAAGTTGGCCAGATGAATGTTTAAAGTTAGTTGAGATATTTTTTCCCCTCCACCTCCTGCAAGATAAATCTGGTATTTTGATGCTCACTTATGATAAGTTTGAAACCGCTATTCCATACTTTATCCATAAAGACAAAACATGGGGAAAGAAAAGCAATGATCTTGATAAATACATTGTTCAGCACACAAATAACTCCAGAAAATTTATCCTTGCATTTGATGAGCAGGAAGATGGCTATCAAATTATGCTAGATGAGAAAATTGATATCATCTCCCCTCAAAAACTGGCAATCAATAATGCACTGTCATCTATCAATAGGGAGTTTTCTATTCTTTTTTCTAATCAAAACAATGAAAACAGAGAATTCCTGAATTATGTTGCGAAGAATAAGGGAGTTTTTCACGAATTTCAAGAACATTTTGAGCAAAACAAAGTTATTGACCCAAAATTGCAAAAACTAGCCCCAGTATATCAACGACTGACCTTTGAGGAAGGGAACTCTATCAATTTTTTGAAACAGGTAGTAACGATTATAAAAAGACTTGAAAAATCAATGGAAGAAATTGCTGGGATTTTCGATGATTCCGATCAAGAGAATCCCATTGTATTAGATTTTGAAATGTTATCCAGAGTTTTTTCAAAATTCGAGAGTAATAGAAGTTTGTTGATTTCTCAGCAGCTTTACAACAAAATCAGTGATGAATTGATGAGCATTTTTTCATATAACAACCTATACATCTACAACATCGAACCTCTGAAAAAATTGTTTTTAACCAGACCTTCCGGCGGTCATGTTCACATCACTGAGGAAAAAGTTTCAGATAATACTTCTGTGGCAGAATTGATTTATGCCATTCTAGCTGTTCGATTACAAATCAAAACCATCAAAGATTTTCTGGCTAATGTTTTAGATGCTGAAGATTCTCAATCTCGTTCTTTAGATATTTGGTCAGAACAAATAGCTAGAGTCCAAAAGGCAAGTGAAGAAAGCTCATTGCCAAATCAGCTGCTCAAATACTTAAACCGTACCTATGTCTATGAAAGCTATAAATCTATCATAAATATCAAAGAAATTTCTCGGTATCAAAATCCTAAGAATAACTTGATTGTTCACACACTTAGAGAAGTTTCTATTGGGAGTACGGTTATATTGACTTCGCCTGAATTCAAGATAAATTCCATGCTAACTAATAATAGTAATGTAATTTTTCTTATCTCAGCAACGGGGGGAATTTTTGGGGATTTAAGCACAAGTTATGATATGCGTTATTTAGAAGATAATTTACGTAATGAATCTGGTAAAAGTTCATTTAAAGCAATGGTTGAAGAAGAAATCTTGCTTTGTGAAAAAATACGAAATCAGCGTGAGGCGAAGCGACAGATTACAGTAAACTTTTTTAACGAAAATTTATTATCTTTTCCAAATAACAAAACTCAAGAAGTGGCAGAAAGATTTGAAAACAAAATATTAAAAGATTTTATCAATGATTGTAAGAATGATAGTACTTGGTTTGGTATTTACAAAATACAAGAGCTAAAAAGTTTTATTCGTTTCTTATTTTACCTGTGTGAAGAGGATTCAATTCAAGAAACAATTGCTTTTACTCAAACCCTACGCTGGATTAAAAAGTTGATGAATTTTTGGGAGAAGCTTCATCATGCAAACTTTGTATTTGAGAAATCATCAGAGCATCCAAACATATATTATATCAATTTAAAGCATGAAAAATATCAGAGTAATATTTGTATTAAAATAATTTTATATGAAGCATCTTTCACTAGACTTTACTTTGATCAAACAACTAAAAAAACATATTTGGATGAGCTTGTTGAAAAAGAAGGACAGAAAATATTCTTTATATCGGCTTATCAGTCAGCTTCAAAAGGATTGAACCCCATCATAAAAAATCACAACGGCGATGAAAAAGATTTTGACTCTTTAGTTTTGTTAATGGACAGTTACTACACAGTAATGAAACCATCACTTAATAAGTCAAAAGAGTCTGAAAAATCTACGACACTTTATCATTTTGCCTTAATGAAAAGTATTGTAAATTTGGGAGACTCTAATCTTGAAATAAAAGATTTCAACAAATACCTGAGCCAACCGGAAGCTGGAGCATTTCGAGACCAGCAACACCAAATTTTATTAGGCAAAGCAATTTTGCAAGCTATTGGCAGATCTGAAAGACGTGATTTTCCCAACCAAGTGGTAAAAATTTTCGTTAATGAAGAAACCAGAAAAAATTTAGTGAATTTTTACAGATACTTAGAGGGCGAAGAGCCGAATGAAATCCGTAAGTTTTCCGTTAACAACCACAAAGTTTACTTAAGTGTTCAAGAGGAAGAAAATAAACGAGCAATTAATGATTATGACGATCATGTATATTATGAGACTAATACCTCTCTAAATTTTCAAATTTTTAGAGAGAAAATGTTGGATAATATTGAGAATTTTCACCAAGATAAAAAAGCCTTTACTATTACAAAAATGTGGAGTGCTTTACGCAATCCAGTTGTTTTTAAAGAGCCAGACAGGTATCTGCAAAAGTTACGAGAGTTAAAGCTATTTCCTGACGAATTTATTGACTCATTATTTTATAACAACGCAGAACAACCTGAATTCACCCCATATTTAGCTTCTGTGAAGGAAGACGGCAAAAAGTTCCAGATTATCAGCGATAGCATCAATGGGGAAAAAATCTATCTTTATCAGAAGCGGTTATATCCTGAATCTCTCAAAACAAATGTTCAAGGCTATGACTTGGAAGGAAATGAAATTGGCTTACTAGATCCTTCAAGTAATTTAATCTACAGCTTGTACAATGAGTTGATTCCACAACCGGAAATTTTTAATACTTATATTCCGCGTCCACATTTCTTTTACGATATGTTATATCCATCACTAACCGAAAATTTTGCAGAGCGCTGGATTAAAGATGTAGTTTTCAAAGGTAAAGACTGGAAAACTATAAAAGACAACTATGGTTTTGAGCCATTGCTAAATTTTAAAAAATATCACAAGTTGTATGAGCGGTTTGATTTGTACTATATCAAAGACAATAAGCTATTTTGTATTGATGTTAAAGCATGGAGTGTAGCTTCGGGGAATCGCCTTTCAAATCAGACGCTAGAAAAAACCCAAAACAAGCTGAATACTATTGTTACAGACTATCCAGAGTTTAATGCTGTGAGAGGGTTACTTCTAAATTTGCACGCAAAACAAGAAAAAAATAACCAATACTCACCAACGTTATTTTCGGGAAATTTAATTTACTTTGATCGCTACAATATTCCAGTTGAATCTAATATAATCAAAGACTTTTTGTTCCAAAAGGAGAAATAAAATGAGAGATAAAATGACTAAAGCATTCTCAGATAAATCAAGAACAAACCAGCTAAAAATATTACTGAAGTCAGAAGATGTTGCTGAAAAACTTTACCTATATCTCTTTAAGATGGGTAAAGGAATTGAGCATTTTGATCCTAAATATCAGGTTGCTGAAGATGAGTATTCCCAAGATGAGGATTCACAGGCTGATTTTTACGAAAAACGGCATAAATTCATTAAAAGTCAGATCCAAAAACGGCTTTCTGTAAATGGAGAAGAACCTAAATATTCAGACATTCAGTACTTCCTTTCCTACGTTGATGGTAAAAACCATGTGTTCTTTTTATCCCCTAATAAAAACCATTCTGGATGGAAAGGGTTATTTAGCAATAATCGAGAAAGAATTTTCAATTTAGTTTTTAAGTTTTATCTTCTTTCTCAAGGTTTATCTGTTGAGACAGTGGATGGTTTTGAAGAATTACTCTTAGTCCATTCCAAAAATCTAACCAAATCTAAAGATGCTCTTTTGGTCTGGGGACAGAATTTATTCATCAAATACAATCAGTATGATGTTTTAACATTAACCTTATCTCGAAAAAGCCGACGATTCTTACCACAAGATAAGTACACTAACATAGATAGTGACGAGGATTGGTTAGTCCATAACAAGAAAAACTACTACTTTGAACGTAAGCGCGATGCTCGTCGCCAAAATTCTATTTATTTTATGCAATTTCCTAAAGATCAGGAAGATTTTGACAAGTTCAAAAAGACTCAGGTTTATCATTATCAAAATCTAATGACAAAACTTGAGGTTTTTTTAAGCAAGTGTGGTATTAACTTTAATCCTCTTCATTTTCAGGCTGACCATTACTTAGAAAAGCCTTTTATCAAAAACATAGAATCTGTAGAATCATTAGAGATTATTAACAATACGGGAGTTGACCTGACTGAATCTGACAAACAATTTCTGAAAAATTTTCTTAAACAGCAAGCGGTATCTTTACTCACATTTCTTAATTCTGGAAAAACCGTTAGTACTTATGAACAAGTACTTGAGGATGAGGACGAGCCTTGCTGGAGAATTAATGAACTTGTTCCCTGGTCAGATATTAATCTTGATAAGGGAAAAAACTATTTAGTTTTCAATAAAGATTTGGAGGAAGAAGCGGGTTCAATGGCTTACCAGAGAAATAATGGTCTGTGGTATGCATCAATAAAAATAGATAATAAAGTAAAAGTTGATTTCTATTCACAGTTAAAGAGAAGATTTAATTATTTGGATACAGGAGAGTTTTTTAGCATACAGGGTATAAATATATCAGAATTTAGGGCTGTTGGAGATGTAAAATCTGCTTGGTCGGTTCTTAATTATACGAACTATAAAATTGATAAAGATACTCTGCTTCTGGACACGCAGACTTTTACTGATGGGGGCTTTTTGGACGTAGAGGGTTCTATTTTCTGCTATTTAAAAGGTCAAGAAGATAGCGAAGAATGGAAAAATTTCTGCGAGAATTACAAGATAAATATTTCACCTGAATTTCAGAAGGTCTTGATTGAATTGGGAATTAAGAACTGGATGAGGCAAAGTCTTGTAAATTCTAGCTTTGGCTTGCCCATTACTCCTCAATCATTACCTGAAAAACAATTTTTTACTATATATGTGCGTAGCCCTAGAAAAAAGAAAGCGAAAGCGGTAGCAGTAGAATTCTTATATAAAGAGGGTTGTATATATATCAAAAATGTAATGCGCGACATGAAACAGATCGAAAAGGAATTTCCATTTTTAAGAAGGCAAAAAAACAAGTCAGAGAAATTAATTGACGAGCAACAATATTTTGTAGATAAATCGGAGCAGTTATATATTAGTTGCTATACAAATGACTTGTATACACCAACTTTAATTGGACGCAATGGTATTCTTGAAGACATGGAAAAGGGAACCCTAAAAATTAACCGAGAAATTCAATATGAAGATAGTAGTAGATTGTTCCCTTTGGTATCGTATTATAACGGTGAAGTTAAACCCATTAAGCGAATACAAAATATGATATGTTTGGATTTGCAAAACGAAATATTTGTTCAGTATTATGTCCCGCCTGGTAAAAATCTTGATAGTTCTGTTAAGAAAGGGTTTAGAGTTTATCATTTGATTGGGAAGACATATTCCCAAACGTTAATTCAGACATCTGAACTTATCGAGCATCCCATCACAGCCTTACATTTTAGTACATTAACTCAAAATGTTTTAAAGATCAGTGATAATAGTCAATCATCATTATTACAAAAAGTTGCAAAGGTGTTAATTGAAAATTGATAAACAGACTTATTTATATTGAATATCAGTGCATACTTGCGCCTGCTTATTGCTGAGAATAAAACGGTAAAGTTTGTTTGGGGTTATGAAGATTAAGCCAATAATCTTGAGGCGATCAGTTCGGATGACCAATATTTTATAGCGCTTTCTAACCTGGTGAGGTACGTTTTTAAAGCTAATAACCTTGTTAAACAAGATTTGGGTCTACCTCAGTTGCTTATGAAACGCTATATATTGATTAGAGTGCTTCTCAAGCAAGAACCCATAAAATTGAACTAGGTCTATCACAAGAATGTGAGCAATTCTGCTATGAAAACCCTGGCTAAATGGTCTGTAGACGACTATCATCGCATGGTTGAGGCGGGCATTCTGCGTGGTCGTCATCTGGAACTGCTAGCAGGCGAAATTGTTGAGATGAGTCCAGAAACCCCAATTCACTACACCACAGCAAAACGAGGTGCAAAATATTTAGAAGAGTTGTTATCAGGTAAAGCTGATGTTCGTTTCAATGGGCCTATTACACTATCCGACTCGGAACCCGAACCTGATATTGCAATTGTTCGACTTCCAGAATCATCCTACAACGATCGCCATCCTGCTCCTAAAGATATCTTCTGGATTGTAGAAGTTGCCAACACAGGCTTAAACAAGGACTTGGAGATTAAGGCTGCGATTTATGCGACGGCTGAGATTCAAGAATATTGGGTTTTAAATTTATCTGCTAAACATATGATTGTGTTCAGAAACCCTCAAAATGGCAAGTATGTTGAAGAATATACTCTTACGCAAGGAACAGTTACACCATTAGCATTTGCAGATGTTTCAGTGTCCGTTCAGAGACTTTTGCCATAGGATGGCGTTGTTAAATGGAGGGATGAATAGACTTATGTGGGTACAATTCTTCCGAATTTACGTAGATCCACGGTATGGACATTGCACAGTAGATGACCTCAATTTATTCCTCTATTATGCAACGCCAGTTTTTTCATGGTCTGAGAATCTTAGCTGTAACTTGCGGTGTTCTGATAGCCCTTTTGGTTGACTTCTGGCTCCTGACTCCTGCCCAAACTGTGAGCGGTTGTCCAACTTGTTTATACAACAAGCTTTCTAAAATCACACCATTATTGTTGGCGGTGAGAGTTTTATTCGGCTGACGCAGAGACTCATAAAAACCGTTGTACCAGCCATCTTTAGATTTAAGGTTAGCTTGGACGAAATCAAATAACTGGCTGGTGTAAGTAGTATTGTAAAGCACATGCCAGCCGATCGCAGCTTTGGCACTGAGGAACCGCAAATCGTTGTGTTTTTCTCTGGTATCTGCGATGGTTGCCCAAGGTTCTCCGTTGACAAACAAGCTGCTGTAAACGAAGTATGGGGGGCGATCTAAGTTGTCTTCGGTGACGGCAGTTAATTGTTTTGTCGCTTCATAACGTGCTACTTGAGCAGCTAAAATGCGATCGGCATAGGCTTTAGGCAAAGCTTGAAACCCAGTTTCGATGCCATCTAAGATATAGGGTTCGCTAAGAACGTAGTTATTAGCTCCAGAGTTTTTATAATCCCGTTGGTCGTAAGGAACTCCCTGTCCGTAAAGATCAACAAAGGCAGTATGGGATTGATAATCCAATGCTTGTGTAACATTCAAGCCCCAAAGCTTCAGACCGTATGCAGCATAATTCTCATAGCCCAAGCGGCCTTCTTGGTTGTACTGTTCTTTGTCTTTGATAACGGCAGTACCGTACATTTGGCCATTTTTGGTCAGACGCAAGACTTGCCAATGTTTCCAAATTGCTTCTGTTTCTAGCCGCATCTCTGGATATTTTGCCCCGACAATTTTCAGCCAGATTGCCATCCGCCCTAAATCTATGGCTGACCAACCAATTTCTTCGCGTTTTTCTAGTTGACCATAATTAACGGGTACAAGGGTTTTTGCATTGTAGACCTTGTTGGGTAGTTCCCCTTTGTATAAAGGCATAGATGCCAGTGTTTTCAACATTTTGCTCATTTTGGCATCAAATTCAGCCGCAGGCACGATATTGAGTTCTCTAGCACTGACCAAAGCTGCGATCGCTGCTGTCTGATCCCACATACTTACAGAGGCAAAGCCATCAACAGAATTGACTAAGCCAGTTTCATCGTTCCAGTTGCGCTGGAAGTATGACCAAGCCTGACGGGCAGTTGTCGTTTCCTCTGGGGTCAGTTTTCCAACTCTAGGAGCAATGTATGGAATTATTGGTACTGTTAGTTGGTTCTTAGGAATGGGTTGACCTGGCAAAACTACGGATTTCGCATCAAGGCTGGCAACTATTTCAGCTTCTTTAGCACTAGAAACAGGGGGTTGGGGTTTCTGCGGTTGCCGTGCAGCAGTTTGGGATGTTGATATTTCAGGTTTTTCTATAGAAGTCTTGGGAACTTGCTTAGACCAAACATTTAAAATTGCGATCGCTATTAGACCGGTAACTACTCCTCCAACAGCAGCTAGTATGGACAAACTCTTAGATGGCGGTTGAAAATCAGAACTCATACTGATTAAAGCCTTATCTTGTAGGTTAGCGTTTTGCGTATTTTCACCAAATACATTCTTCCCAATTTTGAAATCTAACTAACACTCAGAAGTTCACCTGACTACTACAATAAAATAGTCACGCACCCGATCTCTGGAGTTCTAGCAGTGGGATTATTTGATGATTTGAGTCGGTTTCTAGAAAACCGTTTAGAAGAATTCTTGCGTAACAATCCACATTTGGAGTTAGAGGCGCTGCTAGAACAGCTGCGTGAGCAAGAGGAAGGCACATTAAAGCTGATCGCAGATTTACAATTACAAGAGAAGCGATCGCAAGAAGAAATTCTGTCCACCGCTCAAGAAATTCAGCGTTGGCATATCCGTATTCAAAAAGCCAAAAACGCTGGTAGAGAGGATTTGGCGGCTGCGGCGGGTGAGCGAGAAGCAGCCCTATTGCGCGAAGGAAATCAGCGCTGGGGACACATGCAAGGGCTGAAAGAACGCATTAACCAATCTCAGGAACTACTGCGAAAAATTCAGCAACGGCGACAGGAAGTGCAAGCTAAAGCAGCAGAAGCACAGACAGCCCGTGCTAAAGCGCAAACCCAGCAGCGTTTTGAAACCAGCGGCTGGTCGAATAAAACTAGCAGTTATTCTGGTGGGTTTGATGACCTAGAAGAGAAGTTCCGTAGCTGGGAAACTCAGGATGAGTTAGAACAAATGAAGCGGAATTTAGGGAAATAATCGCAAAGGCACGACGGGTAGAAGCCAGTTGGAAAATCGGCGTTGCTGAATAAGGGGATGAATGTCTCACACAAAGGCGCAAAGACACAAAGAAAAATCCCTAAAATCATCCCGCATTTATGCAACGCCGGAAAATCTTATTCTAAACATTGTCTAAGTTAATCGCATTAAGCCATGCTTATTGACTAAAGTTTAGGCGTTGGCGTAGCCCGTTGCAGCGAAAAGTCAGGCTGCGATCGCCTCACCCTAAATAATTCAAGCCAGGAAAAGCTAGGAGGAGCGATGCTGTTCGCAAAGCGTCTGTCTGCGACACGCTGTTCGCGTTCGTAGAGAAGACGTGCTGCGCCTATGCATCCTTGCTTATTCCCAAGAACATCAGGGTAAACTCTCTTGGATACCTGTGGCTCACCAGATTTATTACTATATTTTACCCAAGTTGGCACAGTTACCCCTAAATATGTATGGTGTTATTTACCTGACTCATTGTTAAAGAAAGAATGAATTACGATATTTCGCACAAACGAAACCTTCACCGATTTGATCCTGTTGCCTATCTAGTAATTGAAAAATTTCGTCTTTCTCCTCTAACTTTTGGACTGTTGGCAGCAGTTACCGCTACTGTAGTTTATCTGTTTACTGCATGGATAACTGATACGCTGTGGTCTAAGCAAGAGCAGATGGGGTTGCTTCGAGACTGGATTCCCTGGTTACTAGGACTTTTCATCAATCCAGTAACATTGGGATATTACTTGTGGAGTTTTCAAGCAATCGATAAAGTAATTCAAGAGCTTGAAACATCTGACGTATTAGAAACTGACCAATCAGAGATTGATCAATTTGTTATTAACCTCTATTCAAAAAAATGGCGCAAGCTTTCAGCACTTGCCAGCGCTATCTTTTTCAGCACTATTGTTTTTATAACTCGACCAAGATTAGAAAATAGTTGGACTAGCTCTAGTCTTCTAGCAACTTTGACTATTACGATTGCCACATTTGCAGTCGTATATATGGGTAGTATGCTTGTCCTCAATCTGATTACAAATATTTGGATTTTCTACCGGATCTTCGGAAAGAAGAATCTCGATATTAATCCTCTTCATCCCGATCGCTGTGGCGGTCTTCGATGTCTAAGTGATTATTCACTTCAAACTGCCTATCTAGTTGGTGTATTAGGTATCTTGATTGGCGTGATTGAGTATCAGGTGATTACACAAGGTATCGAAAAAGAATTCTGGTTTGTTCATCTGGTAATTCCACTATATATTTTTCTATTAATGGAATGTTTTTTTGGGCCATTGCTGGCAGCACATAGCGGTATGAAAAGAGCTAAAGAAGAGTCTTTACATAAAATCGCTCGACAGTTCCGAACACAGTATTCAGGGATTTATACTAGTCTGGCTGAAGAGACAGAAGCTTTCAATAAAAAATCTGAAAAAATTCAGCAGCTACGTGCCTTGTACACTATGACTGATGAGTTGCCAGTTTGGCCCTTCGATGTCAAAACTTTCCGCCGATATCTCCTAACTGTGCCTACTCCTCTTATTGGTAGTTTAATTGGTATAGTTCAAAAATTGTTGATAAATAGAACTCTTGCAACAGGGTATCAAACTTGGCTAGTTAAAGGCGTTATCAAATAAAACTCAAATTTGTTTGTCTAGGGACTTCCAAAGATTAAAGGAGGCAGGAGGTAAGTAAGTCGGTGCGAATAAATTGAACTATGTTAAGTAATGTAAAATTATTGTAATCGAGTTTGTAGTAAGGACTTGAGTCATTCTTTTAGGACTCAAGTCCTTACTACAAACCTTTAATTATTTATGCCGTTTTAGTTAGTGAAAAGATTAGTGATACTATGACGACCAACTTAAACTTGGCTGAACTTACCAGAGTAAAGTTCATCAGACACTTCTTTGAGTTCTGGTTCAACTACTGTCAAATGTTGCTCCAAAATTGCCAAATTGCGAATATTAGACTTATAGAAAGCATCAAATAAATCACCTACTAAAGGCACAGTACCAACGACTGCTTCCAAACCAACATTAAAAATCATTTTGGCTAAATCTTGACGTGGGATGCCAAAACGGGTAGCTAAAAATATGATGTAAGCTGAAAACGCTGTACTGATTAAATCACCAGCACCTGGAACCAAACCGATAATTGGGTCTATTCCAATGCGAAAACCTGTTAGAGGGATGCGTATAGATGTATCCATCAGACGGCTGAGTTTGCGGATGCGGTTGAGAGTAGCAAGGCGTTTAGCAGCGTCCATAATTTCTGATATTTACACTACTCTTAGGTTGCACCATTTTTAGTTCTCTGTCCTGTACCGTCAGAAAGAAAAAGGGCGTTGCAGAACATTGGGATGAATTGGGGGAGCAGGGGAGACAAGGGAATGCTTTTCTTTCTTTGTGTTGTTTGAGGCTACCGCGTGGCTTTTGGTCTAATATAGTTGCTGATATATGAAGGTACGTTAATTTGGGGATGCAAGCCTGAATCGGGAATGGGTTTTGCCACATTCAATTGCAAAGGAATTTCCCCAGCCCATACTGGTAGTTCATAATCAGAGACATCATCATTAGGCCCACCCGTGCTAAATGGTTAACAGATCGTCAGTGTAGTTTATTAGAACAGCACGCCCTTACAGATTTTATTGGCGAAGGACATCTAGAACGTCATATCCGACAAATGCGATCGCTTTACAATCAAAGGCGGCAAATTTTGGTGCAGTCTTTAATTTGCAAGTTCGGCGATAGAGTCCAGATTTTGGGGGATAACGCTGGAATGCATCTGATGGTCAAAATAGATACATATATGAGTGATGAAGTAATAGTCCAGGATGCTGCACAGCTTGGATTAGGTATTAGCGCAGCCCATCCCTACTACTTAAATAATAGCCCTGGTAGTGAATTTATTTTGGGTTACGCTGAATTAAATGAGCAGCAAATTCAGGAAGGAGTACGCCGATTAGCTCAGGTAATTTTGGGTGCTTAAGCTAATGTCACTAAAACAGTTTAGAATCCGAGCAGCGCACTGGCTACCCTAAAGTGTTTTTATTTTTGCTTGATAAATTACCTCTGATACTTACTTTTTTACAAATATTTTGTATTGCTAATAACAAATTTTATTATTTATTTAATATTAAAAGTTTTATATAGGACTCATATTTGATTGCGTGAAAAAAACTCAGTACACCTTTATTCCTTCTTCCTAGTATTGAGTCCCAAGTATTGAGTTCCCAGTCTCTACAAGGAATTCAGGAATCAAATCGGATTGCTATATATTCTTATTTATACCGATTACCTATGAGATTGCTCCCGAACAATTTGCTCAAGTCCCAAATCTGACCAAGCTTGATTTTGTGCAGCTTCACAAATAATTGGTATTAGTACAATTATCAAGCAAGTAAATTTTGGAAATTGTATTTAATTTACTAATCAGGATTGATTTTTCTGATAAGGTTTAGTAAAGCCAAGTTTTACCTTTTCTTTGTATTACTACTACCACATCGTAAGAATACCTAAGTTTTTGATTAGCCATCAAAGAGGAGAAAATATCAAAAATCTTGGGGTATTCAAAGATAACGTGTAATTTAATACATTTTTCAATTCGCTATTTTGCGTTATTGCCACAGTATTTTCCAAATGTTTTCCATGAGAACTGAGGCAGAGAGAATAATATGTTTTTAGACATTTTAGCTAGCCTACAACGGTTATTTGTCGGTTACATACCAGCCGCAGTTTTGGGTAGTTTTATCGGATATTCTATAGGCATTAATAGCATGATTTATCAGCTATTTAGGCTGATATTTCAGATACCACATAGTATCCCTCCTATAGCTTTGCTACCTATTGCCCTAATAGTATTTCAAGAGAGTGAATCAGCTGCTATTATAGTAGTTTTTTTGGGAACCCTCTGGACGATGATTATTAATACGGCAATAGGGATGCGGCATTTTCATAGACAGAACAAGAACTTTCGGGTAGCTATATTTCATCTATTTCATGCCTTGAAAGTTAGCATTTGGGTAGCCTGGTTTATAGTTATTGCTACAGAAATGTTAATCGGCCCAAAAGGACTTGGCTTTACCCTTTGGGATGCTTATAAAGCTGGCAATACCGATTACATAATCCAAGTGATCCTCTACATTGGTATCATTGGCTTTTTGCTAGACCAATTACTAGATTTCGCAGCTTATATTCTCTCGCAAATGGTTTCTGATGGAAAAAAATCTTCCTAAATTTTATCTAGGCTTGCGGATTGCACCCTGCCAGCTAATAGTTTGCTTCGCAGAACGTATTCCCAAAGAACGAGTTGCTACGACTTCAATATCAACGTTGACACCAGGGCGTAAAGCTTCGTCAGGAATTTTGAGCTTGCCCAAAGCTAGAGTAAAACGGTTGTAGTCACGAGTCACAAGTTCGTTAGGAATATCCCCTTCATATTCAGTTTTGTACCCAGAAAAACCGTGTAAGCTATCCTGGGCGCGGAATTTCACGCGAAACTGAGTATTAATAGTATCAGACTTTGCTGCCAAATCAACTATTTTTAAGTTGAGGTTTTGTCCTGCATCGGCAAACTCTGCCACAGCTAAACGGGTAACATCTTTTTTAGGAATGGCATGGTTAACGGTAAATGTTGTCAAGTTAGCCTCTCTTTGGGTGCTACCCTCAACCCATAAATCTTCAGCAAAAGTAACTTCTACTTGTTTGCTGTCAGTTAAATTTAGTGTTACAGCTTGATTGCCAAAGCTGGTGATGGGTTGTGTTTCTTGCCAAACTATTTGAAAAGCCTCTTCTAGACGCTGTTCAAACTCAAGGTAATTATCAGCGATCGCAGAACCAGGCGCAAGTAGAGAAGTTGCCCCCATGCGTTGATTCCATTTATTTTTTGAGAGGTTGAACTGTTTGTTTGTCAGTTCCGAAATTGCTAGCTTCACAGTCGGAGTATCAGCTGCCAAAGCTTCCTTGCTATTCACTCTAGACAATTAATTTATGCGGATTGTACCTGTACCGTTGCAGGTAGCAC
>NZ_CAXTNP010000007.1:0-55872 GCF_964245575.1 uncultured Nostoc sp.
AATCCCCACTCCGTGGGGGCCCCGAGTTCCCCAGCCTCCAGTCCCCACCAAACCATAGGGCATCAGCAATTGTCTAGTTAACTCCCAGTTATCTTGACCCCAAATCCATTTTGGAACTGGGTTAATATCAAAACAGCGTAGCAGTTCGTAGCCTGTCGGCTCAATCTGACCGTTACCCCAAAAATTTGTCCCTAGTGCGACAACGCTCCCTAATACTTCCAAGCTAGCTTCTAGGTGCGAAAACAGCAGAGTCCGCTCACAAGGAGGGTTTGTAGCGGCAAACAGCCAACCGTGATAAGTACGCGTGCGGACATCCGAAATTGTACCACTGGCAAAACTTCCTAAGCCATTGGTAAGCAACCATTCTCTTGTATCTAAATCAAGCATTTGCTACTCAAAATCGTTATGAGTATGATATATTCGTAACAGATCGTAATTAAACTGTGAGAGCGTGGATGGGTGAGTTTTACTTGACCCAGATTCCAACGCTACTAAACCGATAAAGGAGAATTAGGTTAATGTCCCTTACTTACGGAACCGAAGGAAGCCTCCGCGTTGGTCAACAAGCTCCCGATTTCACAGCAACGGCTGTGGTAGATCAAGAATTTAAGACAATCAAACTTTCCGATTATCGCGGTAAGTATGTCATCCTGTTTTTCTACCCACTAGACTTTACCTTTGTTTGTCCCACTGAAATCACAGCATTTAGCGATCGCTACGAAGAATTCAAGAAAATCAATACTGAAGTCCTTGGGGCTTCTGTTGATAGTGAATTCTCCCACCTCGCTTGGATTCAAACAGATCGTAAGTCTGGTGGCGTCGGCGACCTGAATTATCCTTTAGTCTCCGACATCAAAAAAGAGATTAGCGCCGCTTACAACGTTCTTGATCCAGCAGCAGGCATTGCTTTGCGTGGTCTGTTCATCATAGATAAAGATGGTATCATACAGCACGCCACCATCAACAATCTCGCTTTTGGTCGCAGCGTTGATGAAACCTTGCGGACACTGCAAGCAATTCAGTATGTTCAGTCTCACCCCGATGAAGTTTGCCCAGCTGGTTGGCAACCTGGTGACAAGACAATGAATCCTGATCCAGTCAAGTCTAAAGTCTACTTCTCTGCTGTCTAAGTTTCGCTAGCTATCTAATCCATCCTGTTGGAGTTGAAATCAACGAAAACCACAGATAAACAGAGATACACATTAAACAGTGTCAACCTCGATATCTATCTGTGGTTTTTTAATAAAATGGTATTTAAATAATCATTGTTAAAAATATACCAATCTAAACAATGGTTGTGACAGATAAAATGCCAAAAATGATTACTAAATAATACCAATTCTCTAAAATAAGGCAACAGATGTAAGCAGGGATTGCTTTGCTGCATCTAAATTTTTCAATTGCAAATTGCGAATTGGTATAACTCTTTGACAATCTAAAATCCTAAATCCCAAACGATATTATGCTTACTTCAACTGATTTTAATGGTTTATTAAATGAGCGATTCTTCCGCAATTTTTTACCAGTTCCAGCGACAAATAAACTCAGATTAGGAGTAGGAACGCCAGACTTTCAACTGCCAGATATTACCAACGGAACTTTAGTAAAATTGTCTGATTATAAAGGCAAGCAACCAGTGCTACTCGCCTTAACTCGCATCTTTACTGAAAAACAATATTGCCCCTTTTGTTTTCCTCACATAAAAGCTTTAAATGAAAAATACGAGGAGTTTAAAAATCGCGGTATAGAAGTTTTAATGGTTACTAGTACTGATGAACGGCAGAGTCAAATAGTTGTGAGGGATTTAGGTTTACAAATGCCGTTATTAAGTGATCCCAGTTGTCGTATTTTTCGTAACTATCAAGTAGGACAAGCACTGGGAGCGCCTTTACCAGCCCAGTTTGTATTAGATAAAGAAGGCAAACTCCGCTACTGGCATTTATTTTCTTTTTTGGATCACAATGCTAGTGTTGAAACTTTGTTAGAACAATTCAATAAAGTGTAAGGTGTAAATGGCAATGCCCACCCTACTCATAAAATTGTGAGGTTTTATGGTGCTGACCCTTTATCATTCGTCGATTTCTCCTAACTCCCGCCGCGTCTGGATTACTCTGCTGGAAAAAGGACTTGAGTTTGAATTAATAGAGATAAAACTGGATGGGGAGCAGTTTAAACCAGAGTTTTTGGCAATTAGCCCCTTCCATCACATTCCGGCTTTGGTGGATGATGGCTTTAAGGTAGTGGAATCTTTGGCAATTCTGGACTATTTAGAGGCAAAATATCCCACACCTGCGATGTTGCCTAAAGATGCCAAAGATTTAGCGATCGCACGCATGGTACAACTGGTAACGGTGAATGAGCTTTTGCCAGCAACCACCACCTTTTTACCTCAGATATTAGGCTTACCTGGGGAAAATCCCGAAAAAATCGAGCAGGCAAAGCAAAAAATTTCAACAGTGCTGAACTTTTTGGAAAATTTACTTGACGATCGCCCTTACTTTGGTAGTCAAAACCTAACTCTAGCTGAGGTTGTGGCTGGAACTGTAGTAATATGGTTGCCGGAAATAGGCATTTCCTTAAGTGATTATCCAAAGCTGAATGCTTGGCACGACCGATTAGCTGCACGGACAACATGGCAAGTTACTGAGGCTACACCAGAGGCAATGGAAGCGTTTAAGTCAATCATAGTAGCGAGAAACACGCAGCAAATTCATAACTAGTCAATGTAGAAACGGTAAATTTACCGCCTCTACAAAGCTAAATTTTCAGAGCTTGACTTGCTGTAAATGACTGCGGGGATTATAAGTACGTATAGCCCGGATTTTTTCATAATATTCTCGCTCTTGCTGGCTGAGGTCTTTTGGTGGTGCGATCGCCACCTTCACCAGCTGATCACCACGTCCACCCTTGGCGAGGGGCCAACCTTTGCCACGTAAACGCAGCGATTGACCAGAACGCACTCCTGCTGGTAGCTTGACATTAACTAAACCATCGGGAGTGGGTACATCTATTGATGCTCCCAAGGTAGCTTCATCTGGCGTGATTGCCACTTCGCATACCAAGTTATCGCCTTCCATTTGGAAGAACGAGTGCGGCTGAAATTCTACTTTTAAGTATAAATCCCCTCGTTGTTGAGTCATTGGGTTGATTTGACCTTTGCCCCGCACGCGCAGACGAGTACCAGGTTTAGCGCCAGATGGGATACGAACATCAATTGTTTCGTTACCTAAACTAAAGCGCTTTTGCACACCATTAAATGCTTCAGCAAAAGTTAAACTGATCGCAGCTTCACTATCTTGGGAAGTACCTGTACTTGCATCACCAAACCCATAATCGTTAAAGCCGCTAAAACCACTCGTCGTACCTGTAGAACTGCGGTAAGAGTAATTTTGTGAGTAATTATTTTGTGAGTAATTATTTTGTTGTGAGTAACTTTGTCGCCCACCGCGAGGGGTAGCACCACCAAAGCGTCCTAGCAACTCATTAATGAACTCATCAAAATTTCCGTATTGACTGAAGTCAAAGCCACCCATATCAACACCAGCGCCGCCAGATGGGAAACCTTCACCAGCTTGTTTCCAATATTGACCGAATTGGTCGTATTTTTTGCGTTTATCTACATCTGACACAACTTCGTAGGCTTCGCTAACTTCTTTAAAGCGTGCTTCTGCCTGTTTGTTATTTGGGTTGACATCAGGGTGATATTTACGGGCTAGTTTACGAAAGGCTTGCTTAATCTCATCTTGAGTGGCATTCTTACTAACTCCCAAAATTGCGTAATAGTCTTTGAAGTCGGTTGCAGCCATCTATCTACCAGCCTCCTATAGAAATTCCTGTTATGTTTTTTTGTAAGATAAAAGATGTTACTTTACTGGGTATAGTGCCAAGCAAAGAGAATCTGACTTTAAATTAACAAAGAATATAGAAATTCAAGTGTGGTTCTCGCTCAACTAGCGATCGCAATTTCCGTACTCCGATTTTTCTGATAAGCGGATCAGCCTGTCTAGTCCTTCTTCCAGACTTGGGGGAGCATCTCGGAGTTGACGGTGCATCCGCAACATGATTTCTTCAGGAACCTGGCGTGATCGCCTTTTATTACGTGCTAGACACAGCCAAACAGGCGTATCCACCCAAATTCCCGTAATGTGTGTAAAGCCCAAGTCACGGGCTAAAGCAATGACTTCACGACGATGGCGGCGCTGGGCATTGGTGGCATCGAAAATAGCTGTATTCTTTGTAGAAATAGCTTGCTGAAATTGCCGTTCTACTTCTTGCCAAATCAGCAGCCACGGCCCCTGAATGGCTTGGGAACCAAACAGTTGCCCCCGGATGCCATCCGTAGAAATCAGTGGCATCTGGGGGCATTCTGTCAGTAATTGTCTTGCCAAAGTTGACTTCCCGCTACCTGGAAGGCCAATCAACAAAAAAAGTGAGGAGTGAGAAGTTAGGAGTGAAGAATTAAAAGTGAGAAGTGAGGAGTAATCATAATTTTTATTCATTAACTCCTAACTCCTAACTCCTAACTCCTAACTATTAAATGATGGTTCCATCGGGAATTACAGCATTTTTCAGCACAACGACGATCCCACTGCGGATATAGAAACCTTGACTTTCGCGGTCAGCTTCTTGCACGTTATCTTTATTGATAATTTTGACATCGTGACCGATACTGGCGTTTTTATCGATGATGGCACCGCGAATAATCGAGTCAGCACCAATACCTACAGGAATGTCACCTTGTTCTACGTTGGATTGGCGTTCTACAGAAGCTTGGTAAAAATCTGCACCCATGAGCAAAGATTCTTCGATGAGGCAGCCAGATTCAATTCGCGATCGCACTCCCAACACTGAATGTTGAATGCGGCAATTTTTCAAAATACAACCTTCGCCGATAATTGATTCTGTTACCTGGCAATCTAATAGTTTACTTGGAGGTAAGTAGCGGGCACGGGTATAAATTGGTGCCTTTTCATCGTAAAAACTAAAAGGTGGCTGAGGCTGCTGAGTTAGGGCTAAATTGGCATGGTAAAATGCTTCGATTGTTCCAATATCTTCCCAGTAGTCATCAAAAAGGTAAGCTTGAACGTTGTAATCTTTAGAGGCATCAGGAATAATTTCTTTACCGAAATCAGTCCTTTCTATACCTTCTCTCAACAACTTGAACAAAACCTCTTTTTTAAAGACATAAATCCCCATTGAAGCGATGTAGGGCTGTTGCTGGGCTTGTTCTTTTGATAATCCCAGTACACTTGTATCAACTTGCATTTGGAGTAACGCTTCACCTTTGGGTTTTTCGCTAAAATCGATTACCCTACCAGAATCGTCAATTTTCATCAAGCCAAAATCTGAGGCGCGGCGCTCATCAATGGGGATGACTGAGAGAGTAATATCAGCCCCCGTTTCCCTATGGCGGTGGATAAACTGGCGATAATCCATGCGGTAGAGGTGATCGCCTGAGAGAATTAAATATTCTTCTACATCCCATTCTTCCATTAACCACAGATACTGACGCACAGCATCGGCTGTACCTTGGAACCAGTTCGGGTTTTCTGGGGTTTGTTGTGCTGCTAACACTTCCACAAAGCCTTCATTGAAGCCAGTAAAGTTATAGGTACGGGCGATGTGACGATTCAGGGAAGCTGAGTTGAATTGTGTCAGGACGTAGATTTTGAATATTTCGGAATTGATGCAGTTACTAACAGGGATATCGATTAGGCGGTATTTCCCCGCTACTGGTACTGCTGGTTTAGCGCGGAGTTTGGTTAGTGGGTAAAGCCGAGTACCCGCGCCACCACCAAGAATGATTGATAAAACTTTTTTCACAAAATTTCTCCCGACTGCCTTTCAACTCTCATATTCAGTTTAGGACTGTCTGCCACCACAGGTAAGGGGGGAGCAAATATTCTCAAGGATGAATTTTACAGAATGCTGTTGGTGATAGATAGTGCGGCTGATAAGGAGATAAATAGAACATTTGTATTAATTGGTATGAGCAATGGGGAGGCGATCGCTGCGCCAACTCCTTTGGCGATCGCTATACCCAGCAAATAAACAAAGAATTATTTTTAGAAAATCATATCAAACACTGAAGCTACCTAAACTTTTGCTCTGATTTCCCAAACGCAATTGCTGCGATCGCTTCAAATATTTCACCCAAGGTTGCTCTGACAACTGGGAAATAGCATTTGCTGACACTGTAGCCGTGAAAATATCTTTGCCACTGGTAACACCACTAACCCCTAAACTTTCTAAAACAGCAGTTGCAGCAGAGCCTAAAATTGGTTCAGTATGAATGAAAACCGTCAAACTCGGTTCTTCTGAATTTTGAACATCATTTAGCGCTGTAGCAAGAGCGGCATCTAGTTTCTGATAATTCATCAGTAATTTCTTGGTAAAAGGGCAGGCAAAAATTGCCTATCCTAACTTATCAAATTTATAGGTTTTTATTGCCTACCCTTGTACAGAAATAATATCCACCTTTCTCAGTCTAATTACAGATTTAAAGCGTTAATCACTCCATAACCCCATTTCTCATCAAATGTGCCTGGGGGTTTTCCGGGAATAGCACTATTTTTACGTAGCAAGTCTTTCACCGCAGCCGGATCAAGGTTAGGATCGCGCTGCAACAGCAGTGCCACTAACCCACTAACGAACGGTGTCGCCATACTCGTACCAGCCCGTACCACAAACTTGGAATTAATCATCGACGAGCGGTCAAAATTTGCATCGGCGGAAAGGGTGGAAATAATCATCGCTCCTGGTGCTGCTACATCAGGCTTGTGTCCATTATTCCGTAGTGGGCCTTCACTACTGAACTCCGAAATAGTATGCAATTCTAACCCCATTTCTTGCTCTTTGTTATCAATATCTGTGTACTTGGTTTTAGTAGTATAGGCAGCAACTGTAATTGCACTGCTGGCGGCTCCCGGCGAACCAATTTTTACCGCATCTTTCACACTTTTACCTGTGAAAAACACTGATGAACTGTCATCTAATGTCCACACATTCAAACATGTGTCAGTTGAAGAACAGTTACGGACTCGCAGCTGCCAAATACCTCCTATGACTGGCGAGGGTTCAATACCGCGTATTTGCACAAAGAAATTATGATCGCCGTTGGCTTTATCTGGCGCTGGTGTCGCTAATTGCACCCGTGCATCTGGTAATTGATAATCTTGTGCGGCATTACCCTCAGTAATTATTTTTTGGAAGGGGGTGACAAAACCATTAGGACTTCGCAGCGACACTTCCAATTCGCTGTCTTTGGAATACCAACCGTTTAACCAAACTATGCTTATTTGATTAAAAGGAACATTAAAGCGCATACTATGAGTACATCCACAAGGTATCGTCGCTTCTCCATGAATGTTATCGTTCCCTTCGTTACCCGCAGCACAGCAAACAATTCTTCCAGGGCCAGTTTCAGCATCAATAACTTTGGATAAAGAATCACTACCATCATGAGCATCAGCGTGTCCACCAACGCTGAGATTCAGCACTGCGGGGCGTCCCAACTCTCTAGCAACTCGGAAAATGTAACGCACACTATCAGCAATGTGGGCATCCTGTAAATCTGACCTGACGACAACTAATTCCGCTTCTGGTGCGACACCGCCATATCTAGCATCGGCACCGGCGGCAATTCCCGCAACATGAGTACCATGACCGTCAGTATCCTGAGAAATTGTCAGTTGCGCTCCCGTCAATTCAGCCCCATAGCGGCCTTCCGTCACTCCTGGCCCTGGCATTGTTTGATCCCAAATGTGTAAAATTCGTCCGGCAAAGGCGGGGTGTTTCGGATCAATGCCACTGTCTATAATGCCGATGATTACTCCTTTACCAGTCAGTCCGGTTTTATTCTTGAACTCCGGCAATTTAACTGTTTCTAGTGCAGTGTCCATCCTCAAATGAAGTTTGCGTGATGGCTTAATGCGTTGGATAATATCTTCTTCAGATAAGACTTTTAAACTCTCTATCGGTAAAAAAGCCGTCCGCACACTTCCAGAGGTTTGATTGACTTCAATATTATATTGTGATAGATAACTTAAGTCTGCATCATGGTCGCAGTAGATAAAAACGACGCTCTTAGTGGGCTTGACTGGGCTTTTGTGGGCAATAATACCAAGCGATCGCTTGTGTGTAACTAAAGCTTGCTCTCCTTCACTTTGATAGTCTTGAAATGCCAAAAGTAATCCAGGAGAAAGTTTTTCGTGCCTCATTTTTACCTCAAATTCAATTCCTTTTCTGAAAGTAAAATAGTGATTTTAACAAGATAAGTCACTCTAGCATTGATGCAGACAATGTAGTTTTTTAGCGTTTATTATTTGATGCGACTATGTTATATAGCAATCCGATTTGATTCGGTGAATTACTCGTAGGGACTGGGGACTGGGGACTGGGAAGAAGGAATAAAGGTGTACTGAGTTTTTTTTCAAAAATCAAATATGAGTCCTATATCAAGTTCAGGTGATTACTTATAATAAAATCTATCAATGTAAGTTGGGTTGTAGCAAGATCCCCGTAGGGGTACGGCAGTAAAACCCAACATGAGCAAGGATCAAATATTGGGTTTTGTTCCTCAAACGCCACTTGCTTCTCCTGTTAAAGACGCTGCGCGAACAAGCAGGTGTTCCCGTCCAACGCAGTGGCTCCCCAACCTACGCTTACGACAAAGGTAAAGCGGATGACCCCATTACAGCAATTTTCAGGTAATTGAACCACAGACTCAGGTAGACTGAAAATATAGCATTGTTTGAATAGATGCCAGTATCTTACTCAAAGGATTTACGTGAGCGTGTGATTATGGCTTATGTTGCAAAAGAAGGCTCTTAACGCCAGTTGGCTCAAAGATTTAAGGTTAGCTTGTCATTTGTGCGAAACCTACTGCGTCAGTATCGGACAAATGGACTCTTTTGAGGCGAAACGACCTGGAGGATACCAAAAGCCGACAATAATAAATAAACGAGCATCTATTGCTTATCCAGTCTTTGATTGAGGGAAAAAATGTTTGCTGTAGGGTAGGAATTTTACACTGGGAATAAATTCTTGATCTTTATATGCATTATCTTGCTCAAACGTCCTCCATTTGCCCGCCACCATTCACAGCACCGGGGTGTGAGCCTTACTGAGCCGCTCCAATTTGCAAAACAATTTTGCCGCGTGTGCGCCCACTTTCAGAAAGTTGGAATGCCTTTTTCACTTCTACGAGCGGCAAAACGGTTGCGACGTGCGCTTTTAATCTGCCTTCGTCAACCAATGCGCTGATGGGAGCTAATTGTTTTGCGTTTGGCTTGCAATAGACCCGTGCGGACTTGACGCCAAATTCCTGCGCTTTTTCTTCGGACGGAAACTCCACTGACGTTACCAGAAAGCCACCTTTTTTCAAAGTTTGGAACGCTCTTTCAAACGTGTCGCCGCCGACCGCATCGAAGACGACATCAACGTCTTTAACGACTTCTTCAAAGTTTTGCTTCGTGTAATCAACGAATTCATCCGCGCCTAAATCTCTGACGAACTCTTCATTGCGTCCCGAAGCCGTACCGATGACGTATGCGCCTTTTGCTTTGGCAAGTTGAACAGCCAGCGAACCGACTCCGCCTGAGGCGCCGGTTATCAAAATTCTTTGCCCACTGCTGAGATGGGCTAAATCAAAAATTGCCTGCCATGCGGTCAACGCGCCGAGTGGAACCGCCGCCGCGTTCTCGAAATCGAGACTTTGGGGTTTAGACGCAATATCCCCCATATTGGCAACCGCGTATTCGGCGAAACCTCCAGAGCGGATGATACCGTAAACCGCATCGCCTTCTTTGAAAGCTCTGACATCATCGCCAATTCTTTCGATTGTTCCAGCAATCTCGCCGCCGAGCATGATGGGTAGTTTCAAACCGAGCCTTTCGCCCAAACCGTTACGGATTTTCCAGTCAACCGGATTAACCCCCGCGACGTGAACTTTCACTAAAACTTCGTCCGCCTTCGGCTTTGGGCGTTCGACATCAGCATAATTTAGAACGTCATCATTGCCGTATTCTTTGATTACTATTGCTTTCATTTTCCTCGCCCCTGCTTAATTCAATGGATATGGCAGAATTGGCTCATCACTCATAAGAATCTGCGGCGCTTACCGACATATGGAAACCCCATACTTACTTTTTAACTCTTCTATAGTAACTTTTCACTCCCCCTCTCAAGCAACAACTTGAAAAGCAATGGGAATCGAAGGGGGTAATATTCCCTTACGACCTTGAGCAATCACTTGGGCAAAGTGCGATCGCCTGTTAGGTTTTGCCTACGCAGCAATATTTACTAATAAATTGCTTTGCGTCTACGCACTCTCCAACAAGCGGGAGCGCTCTACATTCAAGCGGGAGCGGTCTACCTTCAAGTGGGAGCGGTCTACCTTTAAGCGGGAGCGGTCTACCTTTAAGCTTTTATCAAGATTAAACATATTATTTCTATAAATGCCAACATCTAGTAATTAAATTCCGAAAAATTACTGCTATAGCTTGAAAATTTTATTGAAAAAACTGCGAGTTTTGCTGAACCGGAATCCAGTTGAATTGAGGCAATCTAGCTCTAGAACCATCTTAAAGGAGTAAATCTATGTCTCGGAGAAAACGTACCTCCCGCATTCTAGAAAAAGCGGAGTTAGGATCCTCTGGACTGAAATCGATTGTTCCAAGCATCAAATTTGATGATGATAATAATATAGAAAAACTCATTGCATCAATTGAGCAGTTACGTACAAAACTTGATAGTTATAATACCGCTCTGTCAGTGATTGACTCTTCTCAAGCTGAGATTGAAGAAATGGAAAAAAACTTAAGCACTCTTTCAGAAAAGATGCTAATGGTGGTTGCCATAAAATACGGCAAAAACAGCCGCGAATATGAGATGGGGGGTGGTGTTCGTAATAGCGAACGTATTCGCAAAATCAGCTCGAGCCGCTTGAAAGCTAGGGCAGCGCAGGTATCAGATGAAAATGCAAAAACCACCTAGTACCGCTTTGCGTAATTCGTAATTCCTGTTCCGTAAGGGTTTCAGCCCGATTTTCCGGGCTGGAGCTGCTGACTATGAGCCAATTTAATTAATTTTACATTGCGTAACATAGTTTTAGGACTTACACATTGACAGGAAAGGCTAAATATGGATGATTTGAAAAACCACATCTTTCGTAGGGGCATAGCAATGCTGTGCCCCTATAGCGCGGGTGTATTTACGATCAAAGAATGATTAATAAAACCCTGAAACGACCTATTTTAGTCAATGCATACCATGATGAATTTGTACAGTGCGTAAGTCTTAAGTTTGATTTATTCTTGCCTACTTAATCCAAGTTGCTAATGACTACTGATAAATGACAGATTTTCTATCATAAGTAAGAGCCATAAAGAAGCTAATATTTGCAACGATCGCTTCTGAAGGTACAAAAAGTTATTCATGCAAATTCAAACACCAGACTGGGTAAAACACGCAATTTTCTACCAAATCTTCCCAGATCGCTTTGCTAGAAGCAAAAAGCCGCGCAAACGGTTATTGCAGGAAGCCCGTTGGGAAGATTGGGACTCTATGCCAACACTCCAAGGTTATAAAGGCGGCGACTTATGGGGCATCATGGAGGGTTTAGACTACATCCAGGATTTGGGAATTAATGCGATTTACTTCACACCCATTTTTCAATCCGCTAGCAATCATCGCTATCATACCCACGATTATTATCAAGTTGACCCGATGCTGGGGGGCAATGAGGCTTTTAAAGAATTGCTAGATGCAGCCCATCAACGAAATATCAAAGTTGTTCTCGATGGCGTGTTTAACCATTCCAGCCGTGGTTTTTTCTTCTTCCATGACGTTTTAGAGAATGGCCCACATTCACCTTGGGTAAATTGGTTCAAAATTGAAGGCTGGCCCCTTTCAGCATACAATGGGGAATTCCCTGCAAATTACGTGGGTTGGGCAGGAAATCGTGCCTTACCAGAATTTAACCACGACAATCCAGAAGTGCGGGAATACATTATGGAAATTGCCGAATATTGGCTTAAATTCGGCATCGATGGTTGGCGATTAGATGTACCATTTGAAATAAAAACTCCTGGATTTTGGCAGGAATTCCGCGATCGCGTCAAAGCAGTCAATCCCGAAGCTTACATTGTCGGCGAAGTCTGGGGAGATTCCCGCGAGTGGTTGGATGGAACACAATTTGACGGCGTGATGAATTATCTATTTGCTGGGCCGACAATTGCCTTTGCGGCAGGCGATCGCGTAGTCTTAGAACAAGTCCAAAGCCGCGACTATCAACCCTACCCACCCTTATTTGCTACCGAGTACGCCACCAAAATTCAAGAAGTACTGCAACTTTACCCTTGGGAAATTCAGCTAACTCAACTCAATTTGCTAGCAAGTCATGATACAGCCCGATTGATGAGTATTGCAGGCGGTGATATAGGTAGTATCGAATTGTCAACTTTACTGCTACTCACCTTTCCCGGTGCGCCCAGCATTTACTATGGTGATGAAGTTGGCTTACCTGGTGCAATAGATCCAGACTCACGTCGTGGTTTTCCTTTAGAGAGTAATTGGAATCAAGAAATTTTCAATACTCATCGTCAATTAATTGCTCTGCGCCACACATACCCAGCCTTGCGTACAGGTGATTACCAAGTCCTCCATGCTCAAGGACAAATTTATATCTTTGCGCGAACTTTAGGGACAGAGGAATTGATAATTGCCGTCAATGCTGGTACAAGTTCGGCCACAGCGAATACAGATATCGGCAGTTTGCGTACTCAACCCAACAAGCTGTTATATGGTACTGCCGAAGTTGAGTGGAATGGTGAAGGAGAAACTCAGCAGTTGTCATTAACTCTTCCCTCACGCAGTGGCTGTATTCTGGGGACTGGGGATTAGGGACTGGGGACTGGGGACTAGGGGACAAGGAGAATAACCAATGCCCAATACTTCTCTACGAGAGGCTGCACCAACGACTTCGCTCAGTACAAGTACCCCATGCCCAATGCCCTTATTTCCCTGCCACCATTGCAGGCATCAACACCGCATCAATAATATGGATCACGCCATTGTCTGTCAAAATGTCTGTTTTGATGACATTGGCGTTATTTACCTTAAATTTACCGTTGGCAGATTCAATGGCGACAATTGACCCTTCAAGCGTCTCTGCCTCATTAATCTGTACCAAATCATCAGAGCGAACATCCCCACTAGCGATATGATATGCGACAATTTTCTGGAGCTTGGGGATATCTTGTAGTAGCGAGTCTAAGGTTCCCTCCGGCAGATTGGCAAAAGCTTCGTCAGTTGGTGCAAATAGCGTGAAGGAACCAGGACTTTTTAGAGTTTCTATGAAATTTGCAGCTTCAGCAGCCTTCACCAGGGTATTGAAGTTTCCCGCGTTGATAGCAGTTTCCACGAGGTCAGCCATAAGGGTGTGTGACTTTAGTCAGGTAGTATTATAAGTAACTTATATTGATTAGAAAGCTCTTAGCCTCTATCAACAGAGAGGTTGCTAGCGATTAAATACACAGCAGCAGATTTATCAGTACTGCTACACTGGGGAATGACCCCAAGAACCACTGATTATGCTAAAGCGTTCTAAGTTCGAGACAACTCAGTCTCAGATTATGCACCGTTCTGAGGAGCTGATTAGTGCAGCCTCAAATCGTTACCGCATTACGGTTCAGGTGGCAAATCGTGCTAAACGTCGGCGTTATGAAGACTTTGAAAATAACGAAGATGCGATGATGAAGCCAGTGCTAAGGGCAATTATCGAAATGTCCGATGAATTGACTCAGCCAGAAATTATTGGCGAACTATAAAAAAAGGCTTTAGAGAAGGTAGGATGAGCAAAAATTTATCGTTCATTCAACCCCTACTCAAACCCTGGCAGACACTCACTGCTTTAATGGTAGTGGGTGTATTCGTTTTGGGTTCAGGGGCGGGCAAATCGCTATATACAACTTTATTTAGTATCCAACCTGCTGATGCTCAAAGAATCACACCTAGCGATGTTTGGCAGTTAGTGTACCAGCAATTGCCAGATTTCCCACGGGAAAATAAGTATATCAGCAAAGAAAATGGTCAAGTTGCCGAAAACAACACCTTAGTAAGTCGCCTGATTACATATCACATTTATACCAAAGGGCGGGCCCCAATTTATCGCTTGGATTGGAAGCTGACTTTAGCTGATTACCTGGGTGCGAACGAAATTATGTATGATACTAGCTATCCAGGCAACGAAACACTACGGGAAAATCCTATAGAAGGCGATCGCAAAGCCATCACTCGTCTCACCCGCAGCCAGCGAGATGCCTTAGTCCAAGTCTTAGTCAATATATTTAATCCTACTTCTCAAAATACCCCACCCCCTAGCTCCAACAACACACCCAGTCCTAATACATCAACTACCCCACAGCCACCCCAACGCGGAGGTGCTGAACTACTAAAATGACCAAACCCAGAGTTCAAAATCTTCCTCAGCGTCCCTCTGCGTTAAACCTCAGCGTCCCTCTGCGTTTAAAAAACTAAGCTATGGAACGCCTTCTAAAAACCGGATTTGGCTGGCGTATAGGCCAGAACCCCGAGAAAACTGAATTTAAAGGTTTAGTCGGTACAGATGATTGGGCTATTGAGTTAACCGAAGCCGAGTTGAATGATTTTTGCCGTCTACTAGCACAGTTAGCAGACACGATGAAGCAACTCGCAACAGAATTAATGGAAGAGGAAAAAATTGCTTGTGAAGCCGAAAGCGATTTATTATGGATGGAGGTAGAAGGCTATCCTCATGCTTACACTCTCCGCTTCATCTTGAATACAGGGCGATGTGTAGAAGGTAAATGGGATGCTTCTGCTGTTCCCGATTTGCTGCAAGCGACTGGGATGCTTAAGGTGTTTTAAATTAGCCTCTTGCTTATCCTAAAGTTTTGCTGTATGATAGTGATTCTGACCGGGGCGTAGCGCAGCTTGGTAGCGCGCCACTTTGGGGTAGTGGAGGTCGTGGGTTCGAATCCCGCCGCTCCGATTAATGATAAGCCATGCCTGCTAGTCTTTTCAAAAGATTGGCAGGTTTTTCAATTATGTCTACGAGATGATAGCAAATTCTTAGCACAAAATCATTCCAAAACTTCACTCATTGGCTCAAAAAAGACTTGTGTGTACACCGTAGCCCTACTAGCGTTGGGGAGTAAAATACTAAAGCTTCTTTCCTAAAACACGAGAGGTCAGGGTGTATTGCATATAAACGAGAAACGCTATAGGTAAACTTGTAGCGGGAAGCGAGTAATAATAAAATTGCGTTTAGTCGGTGAATTCCCTAAAAAACTTGGTGTGTTACTCATGCTCAGACGCAAAAGCAGCCGTAAAATTTTCTCGGTGGCTATGCTTGTGCTTGTTATATGCTTTACTCTGTTAACTGTGCGTTCATTTGGGCAAAGAATTATGACATCAGCACCCCAATTACTCACCGACCCATTTTTACAACTGCCAACTGAAACCTCAGTGCAAGTAGTTTGGTTTACTGAGTTTGCTGGTGTTAATCATACAGTAACCTACGGTGAAAATCTTAAACAAACAGCTAAGGCAAATACTATCAAACTCAGTCGCACTCGTGAAGACCAACACTCAAGAGTTGCAAACCAAACCAAAGATGGACAAGTTTATCAAAAACCCGTCTGGCGCGATATTTGGCGACATGAGGCTGAGGTGACTGGGTTAACTCCTGGTTTGCGGGTAAATTATCGCATTACGAGTGTGCGAGAAGACGGCGAAACTGTTAGCAGTGATGTTTTTAGCCTCGCAGCTACTCCAAAACAGGATACACTACTAAAAATTTTACTCACCTCTGACCATCAGTTAAAGCCGATGACATCTGCAAATCTGCAAAAGGTGGTAGAAACAGTTGGACGGGTTGATGGAGTGTGGTTTGCCGGTGATTTGGTCAATGTCAGTGATCGCGCCTCAGAATGGTTTGATAATAATAGTGGTGGTGCGTTGTTTCCGGGTTTACAAGGTCGTGCTAAATATGAAATGACGCACGACGGTGTTAAGACAACCTACACTGGTGGACAAATAATTCAACATGCACCCATGTTTACTTGTATTGGTAATCATGAGGTAATGGGGCGATTTGCCAGGATGGAAAGTTTAGATGGTGAATTTGATGATACAATTCCCCGTACAGTTGCTCAAAAAATCTCCCAGGACAAATCTTTAATAGATAATTCTTTTAATACTAATACCTACGAAGAGATTTTCTCTTTACCAAAAAGTAAAGAAGGTGGAAAAAGATATTATGCAGTCAGTTTTGGTGATGTGCGTTTGGTGGTACTGTACATTACGAATATGTGGCGGACTCCCAGTTTAAATGGAAAGTATAAGGGTAGATATCGAGAAGCAGAAAAGGATTTAAATAATCCTGAAGATTGGGGTTATGGACAGGTGATTTATGAGCCAATTGCTAAAGGCAGCAAGCAATATAATTGGCTAGAGACAGAACTTAATAGCCCTGAGTTTAAACAAGCAAAATACAAAGTTGTAATGTTCCATCATCCGCCGCACACTCTGGGTGATAATATAGTTCCTGCTTATACAGACCCAGTACAGATAATTGAACGGGATGATAATAATATAAAAGCAGTGCGTTATGAGTACCCAAAATCCGCAGATTACATTATCCGCGATGTTGTCCCAATACTTGAAGCAGCTAATGTGCAATTGGTATTCTATGGGCATTCCCATTTGTGGAACCGCTTTGTTAGTCCCAGTGGAATGCACTTTCTAGAAACATCTAATGTGGGCAATACTTACGGCGCTGCTTGGGGTGATAGAAAGCGAGAAGTGCCAATTGGATATCAAGAGGATTATGTTAAACTTGGTGATCCTAATGGGTTAGAACCGATAGTGCCAACAATTGCTCCTATGCTGGGCGAAGATGCAAAGCCGATGCCTTATATTGCGAGTAATGATATCACGGTTTTCAGTATCTTTGATACAGGGACAGGTACGATAAGTAGTTATCGTTTTGATACTCGTAAGCCTGATTCGGAAGTATTAAAGTTTGATGAATTTAAGTTGAAATAGTTGAAATAGCAGGAGTGAAGGGAATTGCCTGCGGCACACTGCGTAGAACGCAGCTACACAAACAAAGTCCGCCTCCGCGGACTAAGAAAAAATTGAGGGTTTGAACCCACGGAGGTGGGCAATGCCAGTTTAGGTGCGGTTTCTAACCGCCAATTTCACTTAAGTTCACAGGAGTAGATTATAGACTAGCGATCGCTTCGGCAACTAGCTTAGAAACAAAGGGCAAAATAGCCCGACTCTTAGCCTGCGCTTTGCCTTCAGTAAATACCACTAAGAGGTAAGGGCGCTGTTCTGGTAGCTCGATATACGCGGCATCATGGTGAACTTGACTTGTCCAACCTGCTTTTGACCAAATTTGAGCATTTTCAGGGAGTCCGCCGCCTAAAAAACCTGTTACCTGATCTTCGTCTCTGTCAGTGGGCAAATCGTTGAGAGTCCGTTTGAGCAAAGCCATCATTGCTTGCGATCGCCCACTTGAAACCGCCACTCCACCTACAATACTATGCAGTAACCTGGTGATCGCATTTGTTGTCAACATATTGCGATTTTCCAGTAACTCTCCCACAAACGCCCGTTCTCGTCCATAGGGGCCATCACCCCAAGTTTTTTGACAGACGTTAATCGTCTCCATTTCTTCCCAACCCAAGGATTGGTAATAGCGGTTAACAATATTACGCTGATATTTCCAGGTTTCAAAAGGCCCAGTTGGTAATTCTGGCCCTGATGTGGTACCGGTCAGAATATCCACAACCAAGCTGGTAGCATCATTGCTGGAATCCACAATCATATCGCGCAAAGCTCGCTCCAACTCTTTGGAAGTGTGAGTCATCCCTTTTTCTAGCCATTCGTTTACCGTCACTAGGTAAAATAGCTTGACTACACTCGCAGGATAAATCCGCTCAACACCGCGATAAGTGAAACCACGAACTGGATGATCCCAAAAAGCCTTGGGAGTCAGCGCCCCACCAGTATTTACTAACACTGGTGGATCGTAAACAACCCAAGTCAGGGCAATTTGATTACGGGCTAAAGTTGGAAATGCTGCCCAAGTTGCATCTAAAATGCCATTACCAACATTTTCGAGTTGTTCGTCTTTATTAAAAAAAATCATTCTCGAATCATGTCCTTTAATCTAAAATCCAAAATCGTTCGACTGAGCCAAGCCGAAGTCCAAAATTGTTCGACTGAGCCAAGCCGAAGTCCAAAATCAGGGGAGTATCAGTGTTTAGCTGACCTGAATTTATATGATTCTCCTGAATGTACACGCTTGGCAACTCAAGCCGCATCTGGGCGACATTTGTGGGTAACATCAAATCATCAAAATTCTGCGGTTGAGGTGTATTTGTGTGAAGATGACTATCCGGGATGGATATCGCTTTCAGATTTTGATTCATTACAATCTGCTACTGTACCTTATCAGGCTGCAACATTTTCGGAATCTGAGATTAAAAAACTGCTAGCAGAGATTATCGCCTTTACCCAAAAAGCGATGCAACAATCAAATTATTACCTTTGGGGTGGTACGGTTGGGCCAAATTATGACTGTTCTGGGTTGATGCAGGCGGCGTTTGCTTCGGTGGGTATTTGGCTACCTAGAGATGCCTATCAGCAGGAAGGATTCACTCAACCAATTACTATTGCAGAATTAACAGCCGGGGATTTGGTCTTTTTTGGAACTAGCCAAAAAGCAACCCATGTCGGGCTTTATTTGGCGGATGGTTATTACATCCATAGTTCTGGGAAAGAGCAGGGACGGGATGGTATTGGGATTGATGTTCTCTCGGAACAGGGAGATGCGGTTAGTCAGTCGTACTATCAGCAGGTGCGAGGTGCTGGTAGAGTTTTTAAGAGTTACGAACCACAGAGACGCTGAGGGCGCTGAGGCTTATGAGGAGTGGGTTGGTTTATCAAGGGTTAACTGAGGAGAATGGGGTGATTTCAGCAATTGTCCCAGATGTTTCAGTGGTGCTACCGATACATGACGAGGTGGAAAGTTTGCCGCTTTTACTAGAAGCGATCGCATCTACTTTATCTTCTAGTCAGATAAATTATGAAATTATTTGTGTGGATGATGGTTCTACAGATGGTTCCGGGGATTTTCTCAAAGAACAGGCGCAAATCCGCACTGATTTAAAGGCGGTGATTTTGCGTCGCAACTACGGACAAACTGCGGCGATGGCTGCTGGGTTTGATTATGCAGTCGGGAAAGCGATCGTCACTTTAGATGCTGATCTCCAGAATGACCCGGCTGATATCCCCATGTTATTAGCAAAGCTGGATGAGGGTTACGATTTGGTAAGTGGTTGGCGGCAAAAACGCCAAGATGGTGCTGTAAATCGGTTACTTCCTTCCAAAATTGCCAATTGGCTAATTCGCCGCACCACTAGCGTAAATATTCATGACTATGGCTGTTCGCTGAAAGCTTATCGTGCAGAACTGTTGGCAGATATGAATCTCTACGGGGAATTACACCGATTTTTACCTGCTTTGGCGTACATTGAAGGAGCTAGAATCACCGAAATACCTGTGCGTCATCACGCGCGTCGCTTTGGTCGCAGTAAATATGGGATTTGGCGGACATTCCGGGTGTTGATGGATTTGTTAACCATTCTGTTTATGAAAAGATTCCTCACCCGCCCGATGCATGTTTTTGGGCTGTTGGGCTTGATTTCAATGGTTTCGGGGACAGCGATCGGAATTCACTTGACGTTCGTTAAATTTGCTTTCCATGAGGACATTGGCAATCGCCCTTTGCTGATTTTGGCGGTTCTCCTCCTATTAACTGGAGTGCAGTTGTTTTGCTTCGGTCTTTTGGCAGAATTGCTCATGCGTACATACCATGAATCCCAAGGACGCCCTATCTATCGCGTGCGAGAGGTGGTAGCAAAAAAGGTTAACTAAAGTAACAATAGTAGTCATTGGTCATTGGTCATTAGTCATTAGTCATTGGTCATTAGTAAATAAGTAAGTTGGTGCAATAAAACTAAACTGTGTGAATAAAAGTAAATAAGTCTCAAACTCTTTCTCCCCCAGCTAATAGCTCCCAGCAAGAACTGCCTTATCCCAACAATAATTATTTACGCCGACCTACTTAGTTAAGGGTAAATATTGGTTGACTCTAGACAAACGACAAAGGACAAATGACAAATGACAAAAACCTCATTAAATTGCATCTACTTTGAAAGCATTTAATACCTTTGATACCGAACTGCGGCGCAACCTGCTGATTTTATTTACGGCAGGTTTATTATTCTGGTCGAGCATATCTTCGCTCTTACCAACTTTACCGCTTTACATTGATGATGTAGGCGCAAGCAAGCAAGAGATTGGGATTGTGATGGGCAGTTTCGCCATCGGGTTATTGCTATCTCGCCCGATGCTAGGACGGTTAGCCGATGAACGTGGTCGAAAAATTGTCTTGTTGATTGGTACGATAGTAGCTGCGATCGCACCTTTTGGTTACTTGGCAACCCAATCAATTGGGCTATTAATCCTGGTGCGGATTTTTCACGGCATTAGTGTTGCCGCTTTTACCACTGGCTACAGTGCCTTAATCGCAGATTTAGCTCCCGGCGAAACTCGTGGCGAAATCATTGGTTACATGACTCTGGCAACTCCCCTTGGTTTAGCAATTGGCCCTGCCTTGGGTGGGTATTTGGAAGCTACAAGTGGTTACGGGATATTATTTCTCTTCTGTGCCGAATTGGGTTTTGTCGCTCTCTTGGAGATTGTACAAGTCACGAATCCGCCAGTGCAGACACAACAGCAAACAGAGGGAAACGATCGCAACTTTTGGCAAATTTTGAGCAGTCCACGGGTAAAAGTTCCAACGATAGTTATGTTGTTGGTTGGTTTGTCCCTTGGTGCTGTACATACTTTTGTGTCGTTGTTCCTCAAATCCACTGATGTGGACTTCAATGGCGGACTGTTTTTTACAGCTTCGGCAATTTCTAGTTTTAGTATCAGAGTGTTTGCTGGTAAGGCAAGCGATCGCTTTGGTCGTGGTTTGTTTATTACCTTTGGTATTTTTTGCTACGTTTTAGCGTTAATACTGCTGTGGCAGGCTCACAGCGTAATCTTTTTCTTACTGGCTGCGATCGCTGAAGGTGCTGGTGGTGGTACACTGATCTCCATGATGGTTACGATGATGGCAGACCGCTCACTGCCGCAAGAACGGGGGCAAATTTTTGCTATATGCATAGCTGGACTTGACCTGGGAATTGCGATCGCTGCTCCTCTTCTGGGTATCATCGCTGAACAGGTAGGCTACCGCGATATGTTTGGCTACGGTGCTGCGATCACTTCTGTTGCACTTGTCCTTTTCCTCACCCAGTCGAGCAAAAATTTATCCAACTCCCTGCGCTTTGCAGTAGGTCTAGCTCCAGATGCCTACGCCTTGAACAACCTAAAAGTTAGGAGCGAGGAACTTTAATTCCTCACTCCTAACTTAATCTTTAAAAACGGGCGAGGAGGGATTCGAACCCCCGACACCGTGGTCCGTAGCCACGTGCTCTAGTCCACTGAGCTACACGCCCTCACCGACAATCTATATTAACACGTTCTAACTAAATGGCGCAAGATAATTTTCCATCTAATTTTGCTAACTTAACCCATCTGGATCGCCAAGGACAGGCGCAGATGGTAGATGTGTCTGATAAAGCACCCACCATCCGCCAAGCAGTAGCCGCAGCCAATGTGCGGATGCTGCCAGCCACCTTCGCCGCCATTCAAGCCGGAAATGTCCCAAAAGGGGATGTGTTGGCAACTGCAAGATTGGCTGGGATTATGGCAGCCAAGCAAACAGCCAGTTTAATTCCTCTGTGTCATCCGTTGCCTTTGCAAAAAATCGCAGTCGAGATTATACCCGATCCGCAACTACCTGGTTATCAAATTCAAGCCACAGTCAAAACCAAAGCTGAAACTGGTGTAGAGATGGAAGCCTTAACTGCCGTTTCTGTGGCTGCCCTGACTTTATACGATATGGCAAAAGCCTTAGAAAAGTCGATTGAAATTGAATCAATTCGTTTAATAAGTAAAAGTGGCGGGAAATCAGGAGATTATTCTTTGCCAGAGCAATAGCCTATATTATTTTGGGGCATTGGGCATTGGTTATTAATTCTTCTCCTTTACTCCTTCATCCCCAGTTATGGGAGATTGTCAGGATCAATGCCGAGATTACGCAAATATGCTGCTAACTGTTCAGCGCGTTGGCGTTCTTGTTCAGCGCGTTGGCGTTCTTGTTCTAGCAATAACTCAGCCTGTTCTGCTCGTTGATTGAGTTCCAGGGAATTCAAAAATCTCTGTTCATCTGGACGGTAAATTACTAACTCTCCAAGGCCCGTTTGAAATCTAATTCCTAAGCGGGGACTGAGCCAACCATCCATTTGCCATAGCTTATTCAAATGGTTGTTTTGCCGCAACCAGCCATCTAGTTGAAAACTTTCAGGGTCGTATAAATAGTATTCTTCAACACCATAGGTATCGTAAAACTCCAGCTTCCGCTCCATCTCCTTGGTATCATTACTATAAGAAAGAATCTCAAAGACTACTTGCGGTGGAATATTATCTTCTTGCCACTGACGATAAGAACGACGTTTTCCCTTTGCTCTACCGAAGACAACCATTACATCAGGTGCAGTTGGTGTAATCAGCCGAGAACGGACGGGATACCAAAGTAAATCTCCCGCAATCAAAATATTGTCATTATTAGCAAACAGAATCTCTAAATTCTCCTTAATCAGGACAATCCAACGATATTGCTCTGTATTGTCTGCCATTGGTTTGCCGTCACTATCTGGATAGAGGAGATCGGGGTCTATTTGCTCAAAGATCGTCATCTGATTTAACCCAGTGGCTCTGGACTTCCAATTCAATTATGACTGGTTGTAAGGGTCTAATAGCAACCACTGCCACAAAAACCTTAGAATAAATAGAGTGTATTTAAATCTGTAACAAATATTTATGCCTCCTCGTTGGCCTCGTAAACCCGATCGCAAAGACCCTGATTACCGCAAGATCGATGACAGAATGAATTTTGCTATGCATGTGGCGATCGCTGCTACTATTAATTCTGGCTTGTGGTTTTTCCACATCTTGAAAGGCACTACTTGGGAGTGGCTGCCTTGGGTGACTTTAAGTTGGACAGGAATATTGTTGGTGCATCTGATTTATATTAGTGCGATCGCTAACTACACCGAAACTCCACCAAAATCCACCTGAAGATGGATTACTCATGCTGGGGCGATTGTAACCTCTGGTAGTAGGATTAGGCTGTTAATTGAGCCATAATCTAAAAAAGTCTGAGATTTCGCACTTTTTCTTAATGTAGGGTTATTTTTATGGCTAAGACTAACACCACAGAACTACTAGAAGCCCTAGCAGCTGAAATTGGCGAAAACGTTTACATAGACGTTGCTAAATGGCATCTTTATTTATCAAATGCCAAACTGCATACAGTTGTTGCCGAGCAACTGTATCCCTTAATTACTTCCAACGCTGTCAATGAAGACCGAGTTTTACAAGTTTTGGGATCGATTCTAATAAAAATTGGCGGTGGTAAACGTGAGGTTCCTTTAATCGATTTACTACCCCTGCAATGCCAAGTAACTTTAGTAGATATTTTGGAAAAATATCAACGTGATTTCTAATCGCTAAAACTAATATTATCTTAGTTGGAGAATTTTATTAATCAGCATTCCCTGATTCGATTTTAGCTTCGGGATTAGGTATCTATTTGCTGTGTCTATTTTATAAAAATTAACTTTACAGATACACAGAGATAAATCTTGTGTAATTTATGTGTGGATATCTAATAAAAATTTCCTTTAATAATTAAAGAATCTCCGCGTTCAAAATCGGTTAAGATTTGAGCGAGTTTATCTTTATTGAGACTCGCTTTGAACTTCCATGCAAACTCATTGAGGCAATTTCTATGCTTTTACAAGTCAAAGATAGTGGCGAATTGGTAAAAATTGTTGAAATTCAGGAATTACTTGACCCGAATAGTGATGTTGTTAAGGCAAAAGACCAAGAAGGTCAAGAAGAACAGCAACCTGAGACTTTTAAAAAAGAAAATCTTGTTTTTCCTTCAGGTGAAGTTCTACCGCGCTGTTGGTTAGATGCCGACTATAGACACGACAACGCTTAATGATTTTAAAATCAGGTAATTTGTAATAGGAGGGTAGCACAGATGTGCTACCCTCCGATGCGTCAGATTATGACGCAGCTTTTTCTCCTACCGTCACTGTTTCATTCTGCTGAAATTTAGGGAAAAATGTCTTAGTAATCCAGTCAGTCAAGATGTGAGACAGTAATCCCATAGGCCCAGCAAACAAACACAGTCCAAGGGAGTGAATTGTCCAAATACCTGTTTTTTGCCCTTCCCAATAAATCCAGCGCCCGACGAATAAATCCATCACTAAAAAATGAATCCAACCCGTTGCAGCAGCCGTTTCATCTGTAAAAAATCGCGCAATATCGGCTAATTGGGGATTCGATAAAGCTTGGGCATTTTCTGGCGTAATGCTGTTGATAAACAAATACACATACGCCCCAGCTAAAATCACAAAGGGCAGATATGATGACATAATCTGCCGTGTAATTTTCCAATTTGGCAATAAAATCATCAACGCCCAAAAAGGCAATGCGAAAAGGTTAGCAACGTTAAATAGTTGAGAGATAGTCATAGTTTTGTAAAGTGCAAGGTTTTCAGTTATTATTTTTTACTTAGAATTAACTAATTATTCATAACTCGCAACTTTTTGAAGATAAATCCCGACAACATTTTACGAAGTCGGGGATCTGCGTATATTTATAAAGCTACAAGTTGTGATTCAATTTCTGAAGACTTCAAATCACGACCGATGAAAACTAAGCGGGTTTGCCTGGCCTCTTTGGGTTTCCAGGGGCGATCGTAAAATTTATCAAATCGAGTTCCCACGCCTTGCATCACTAAGCGCATGGATTTATTTGGCACTGCCACAAAGCCTTTAATCCGGTAAATTTCTTGTTGTTGTGCTAATTTCTCTAACTGCTGTTGCAGCTTTTCTGGATCAAATGTACGATCCAAAATCAAATTAGCTGAGGTAATTTCTTCGTCGTGATTGTGATCTTCTTCGGTATCGTGATGACTAGGACGAGAATCTAAATTGTCTTCCACTGCGGCTTGGAATCCTAATAATATAGATGCATCGAGTTGAGAACGTAGGCGTAGCCCGCCGCAGGCATCGCTCTCGACAATCTTCACCACTCTGGGCAACTCTTGCTTAATCAATTCCTCAACTCTTGCTTTTGTCTCGGCATCTACCAAGTCAATTTTATTTAATACCACTAAGTCTGCACAAGCAAGTTGGTCTTCAAACAGTTCTTGCAAGGGTGTTTCATGTTCTAGATTCTCATCTGCTTGGCGCTGGGCTGCGATCGCCTCTGGATCGCTAGCAAATGTCCCTGCTGCTACCGCCGCACAATCTACCACGGTAATTACAGCATCCACAGTAGCGGCGTTGCGAATTTCTTGCCAGCGAAAAGCTTTTATTAGTGGTTTTGGCAAGGCTAAACCAGAGGTTTCAATCAAAATGCAGTCGATGCTATCACGCCGCTTGATTAACTCTTGCATCATCGGGTAAAACTCTTCCTGTACAGTGCAACATAAGCAGCCGTTAGTTAATTCAAAGATATTAGTGTCGCCCTCACCATCTTCTGGGCAAACTTGACAGGATTTTAACAATTCGCCATCAATACCGAGTTCGCCAAATTCATTTACTAAAACGGCAATGCGGCGTCCTTGATTGTTTTGTAGCAGGTGGCGAATTAGGCTGGTTTTTCCACTACCTAAGAAGCCTGTGATCACTGTAACAGGAATTTTCGTAGCCATATTTTTGCCTGATTTACTCAGTATTGTTTTTACGGGTTACAAACTTAAATACTGAGATTAAGCTTGGTTTGAAGATTGACTTAGTTATTTTACAGCTATTTTTAGGTAAATAGATTCGCGGGGTAGGGGCACAGCAATAGCCTATTTGGTACAGCAATTTAATACGGTAGAACAAGGGTTTGAAACCCTTAAATTTCAGGGACTTCAATTAATACAGTTTAAAACCTGGCGATCACCCCAATCTCCAACACCCAATGCGGTCAAGCCAGGGTCGATGGAGTCAGCAGTAAAGGAGTAGGAACGATCACTCATTGCCCTACCTCAGATAAACCCATAAGTGCGATCGCGTGCATCCGCCCTCTTCAACTCTGCTGTAAGTTGAAAATTTATGCAAAACCCCAAAATATTGGTGTTAATAACTACTAACTCTTAAAAATAATTGAGGGGCAATCTCCCCATGCTTGCTTTCACGAATTAAAAAGCAGTCACAGGGCTATTGCCCCCATTTTGAGCGTAGGCATCGCTCTTTCCCCAGAAACACCTATGAATTATCCTTCATCAGGCTATCTGAATTTCTCACTCCACACATCATACTCCGCAATCTCAACACAGTTACTCAGCTGTGACCAGTTCAGTACTGCCGCGTGTACGACGCCGTGTGAGGCTATTGTAAAGCATTACACCAATCGCCTTGATCAAATTGCCTTCCAATTCTTGGAACATCGTCATGTTCATGCCAAAGGCGGCGTTAGCTTCATCAACGATGCGATCTGTTGTAGCATCGTCGAGGGGTAATTCATCCAAAGTTTGACGATATTTGGCTTTGAATGCCTTTTCATCAGGAATCTCTGGAAATTCATAAAAGGCTGTTCCTTGCCCATCAGACAAATTCATCGCCGTTACAGCAATATTTTTGAGAATTTGTCCCCCGGATAAGTCACCCAAGTAACGAGTATATGAATGAGCAATTAACAGTTCCGGTTCTGTAGCAGATATTTCTCGGATGCGCTTTACATAAGCTTCACCTGCGGGAGATAGCTTGATTTGCTCTCTCCAGTTAGCACCAAAGTAATAACTCAGGTCTTGCTCTAAGGTACACTTGCGGTTTAGCTGCGGAAAGTTAATTTTAGAGAGAATTGGGTGTTGGCGATGCTTTTCCATTTCCTCTTCCATCGCTGAGTAGACGAAGTAGAAATTAGCAACAAGTTTCCGGTAAGAGTTTTTCTCGACTACTCCTCTTAAAAAGCACTTGACAAAACCTACATTTTCTGCCATTGTGTGGGCTTTTTTAGTGCCTACACGTAATTTGGTTGCTAAATTGCTGCTCATGCTAAACTTCTCAACTTTTAATAAAGTTAACTGCCGGAGTTTTAATTCACTAACGGCTAAAAAAGCCATTAAAACGTTACCTTAAAACTATTTGATGAGAATTTATATTAAAATTTTTTAAGCTCTAATAATTTTGTGCTTTTTTACACATATAATAAGCTCAGTGGATATAATTTTACATTCTAGCGTTTTGAGATTTTTGTTGGTATTAGCTAAATTTCGCTTTTATTGTCAGCTTTACTGAAAAACTCTTCTCATGAAACACGGAGAATATTTATTACAGCTTGTTCTTGGTTAGTAGCATTGCAAAGTGTGAACTAATACAGATAAAAATCAAACCTAAAGTTAAGCGCATAAAAGGAATAATCAGCTAAAATATGGTGACTTTACTGATAACGTAAAAACCAATACTGAATTCATGAAAGATTTACAATAACAGAGGCATAAATTACGTAATACTACGTAATAGGAGCTTGATTTAGAATGAATTTCTAAAGATAAAAAGCATGTCGAAATTGCTGAATAAAGTCTTAAGTGTTATTTTTCTGTGTAATTGTGTGGAGTGTTTAAAAATATGGTTTCATCTATAACTCGGACACCGGGCATTCCTGGGGGTTCTGCTTCGGAAGTTGATGCATTGGGCAAAGGGATTGAGAGCAGTTTTGCACTGAATTTAATCCCATTACCAGCAAATCCCTTATTTGGTACAGATGGGATTCGCGGACGAGTCGGAGAATTACTAAGTGCGCCCCTAGCATTACAAGTTGGTTTTTGGACGGGGATTGTTTTACGTAATCATACTACTAAAGTAGGGCCAATCATTCTCGGACAGGACTCTAGAAACTCCAGTGATATGCTGGCAATGGCTTTGAGTGCAGGGTTAACAGCAGCAGGATTAGAGGTTTGGTATTTGGGATTATGTCCCACTCCTTGCATAGCCTATCTCACCAGCATCAGTGATGCCATCGGTGGAGTGATGATTTCTGCCAGCCACAATCCCCCAGAAGACAATGGGATTAAGATTTTTAGTGCCAATGGTGGCAAGTTACCGCAAATATTGCAGGCAGAAATTGAAGCGGGACTGCGTGGCAAGATATCACCGATTGCTAAAGTTAGTAATTGCGGACGGCATTACTCACGTTTTGAGTTAGTGGGGCATTATGGTGAGGCGTTGAAAAAACCCTTAAACGGTGCGCTAAATCTTCAAGGAATGAAGATTGTTTTAGACTTGGCATGGGGGGCAGCAGTCGGGTTAGCACCATCAGTATTTACAGAAATGGGGGCAGAGGTGATCTGCTTACATAATGAAGCAGATGGCGATCGCATTAATGTTAATTGCGGTTCCACCCACCTAGATATTCTTGCCACCACAGTACAAGAACACAACGCCGACATCGGCTTTGCCTTCGATGGCGATGCTGATCGCGTCTTAGCAGTAGACAATACTGGCAGGCAAGTTAACGGCGATTACATTCTCTACCTATGGGGACGCCGCTTACAACAAAACCACCAACTGCCAGACAACCTAATTGTATCTACAGTCATGGCCAACTTAGGTTTTGAGAAAGCTTGGCAGCAAATTGGAGGTAACTTAATTCGTACCGCAGTCGGCGACCAATATGTGCAAGCCGAAATGTTGCGGACTGGGGGAATGCTAGGCGGCGAACAATCAGGTCATATTCTTTGCCGTCATTATGCTGTTACTGGAGATGGCTTGTTAACAGCATTACATATAGCAGCTTTGGTGAAAGAGGCGGGTGTTCCCTTTAGCGAATTAGTAGATCAAAGCTTCCAGACCTATCCACAATTATTGCGGAACGTGCGAGTTGTAGATCGCGATCGCCGTTTAGGATGGCAAGATTGCCAACCTGTGCAACAAGCGATCGCTCTTGCTGAAGCTGCAATGGGTGATTCCGGCAGAATTTTGGTTCGCGCCTCTGGCACAGAACCAGTGATCAGGGTTATGGTGGAAGCTGTCAATGCTGAACTCACCAGCTACTGGACAAATGAATTAGTTTCAAAAGTCCAGCAACACATAGCAGTCTAAGTTACTCCCTTCCCCGTGTAAGATTACTTAATTTTCTGTCCTTCGTGTCTTCATGGTTCATTTAATTAAGTAGTCTTTGCGGGGAAGGGGGTAGCTACTATCTCACCTTTCAAAAATGCAACTTTTTCGTAATCACAGCTTCTGCAAATTAACCAGCTTTGGTCATCTGCGGAAAATTTAGTATTTGCATTTGCACTTTTACATACTATTGTAAACCTCCTTATATAACAAAGAGGTCTGTGTATGTTCATTGATTATAGAGGTTCTCATAAAGAGCGGGAAGCCGCTAGGCGTCTATGGATGCAATACACTTTGACCTGACTTCCATTCCTTTCTCCTAAAACGAGAAAGGCTTTAAATCTTACTCCCCAACGCTACAAGGGTTGGGGCTGTTCTTGTTAGGTCTGTATTACACTCAACAGAGAAGCGCTATATCTTCTATAAGGTAATAAAATGCTTGTTTTTGTTATCCCACTTAAAAGTCCGCAAGTTTCCAATTCCTGGGAGCGTGTCACCCAATCATTTGAAAGATGCATCAAATCAATTTGTAATCAAACCTCTCTTGATTTTCACGCTATTGTCGTTTGCCATGAACAGCCAAAAATAGAATTTAATCATCCCCAAATTACGTACATTACAGTTGACTTTCCTCCTCCCAATGAGACAAACCCTATCGCAAGAGGAGACACAGATAAAGGGCGGAAAATATTGAAGGGATTAATGTATGCTCGTCAATTTTCTCCAACTCACACGATGGCAGTTGATGCAGATGATTGCATCAGTAAAAACTTAGCTGCATTTATTAAGCAACATCCTAACTCTAATGGATGGTTTATCAATAAAGGTTATAAATATAAAGAAGGTAGTAAATATATATATATTAAAAGAAAAAATTTTTATTCAATGTGTGGTACATCCAATCTTATCCGATATGACTTAAATTTTTTACCAGAAAACGCCGAATATAATCGGGGCTATGGATACTACAAATATTATATAGACCACGCAAAAGTCAGAGGCGTATTAGAAAACAAAGCTAAACCTATAGAACCATTACCATTTACGGGAGCAGTTTATATTGTAGAAACAGGAGAAAATATGTTTTATGGTTCAATGAAGTTAAACTTCAATATTTTTGATCGAAAATTCCTAACTCAATCAGTTAAAGATGAATTTGGCTTGTACACGCTATAGCCATTTTAATCCATTTGTATGTAAGCTATAGATTGTTTTTTAAGGCTGATAGGCTACAGCGCCACTATGCCAAAATCCAAGTTAAAAAATAAAAAATCAAAAAAACAGGCTGAAAAAGAAACTCCTACTCTTAGCCTCAAAGAACAGTTAGCCCAAAAGCGCAAAGCAGCCCAAGCACGTAAAGAACTCATTAGCTTACTCACCACCGCCACCTTTGGCAGTGTCTTAGTTGGCATTATACTTTTTTTCGTAGGTGGAATTAAAGTAGCAGTCCCTGGCGTCTTAGGGATATTCGTTATATCCCTTTCCTACAAATACCCGCGTCAAGCGCTATATGCCTTCATCATTTACGTACCTATTGGGGGTACTATCACCTACTACTTGGGCAATAGTCCCATACTCCAATTAGCTAAAGATGCTTTTTATGTTCCAGCGCTAATTGGACTCTGGCAAACTTGTCACAAGCAAGGGCTACCCCTAATTATTCCCCAAGGCATTAAAACCCCACTTTATATTGTCTTGGGTTGTAGTCTGCTAACGCTGTTATTTATTAATGGTGGACAGCAGTTTAACCCGCCTAGTGTGGGACTATTGGAAAAAGCACCCAAAGAAATACCTTTAGGCATGGGAATTCTGGGACTGAAAGTATTTTTAGGGTATGTTCCGCTAATTGGTTGTGCCTACTATCTAATTCGAGATAAGCGAGATTTTCTATTTTTATCACGCCTCCAGATTGTCCTCACACTGATTTGCTGTGTGCTGGGATTTATTCAATACCTGTTACTCCTAACTGGTGTATGTCAAGGCACTAGAGGTCTTGAAGGAAATGCCCTATTTGTCACATCATTAGAAGCCCGATGTTATTTTGGTGGAGCGCTCTTATATAGTCCTGAAGAAGGCGTCATTCGCCTACCAGGGACATTTGTAGCCCCTTGGCAGTGGGCATGGTTCTTAATTTCCAGCACCTTTTTTACCTTTGCCACCGGCTTCACCGACCCCTCCCCAATATGGCGACTGATCGGTTTAGGTTCTTTAGTAACAGTTTTTATCGATGCTGTAATCTCTGGACAAAGAATCGCCTTAGCTTTAGTACCAATTTGCTTCGGGATTTTGCTATTGCTCACTGGTCAACTTGGCAACCTTAAACGATTTATCCCCATAGGGATAGGACTTGCCCTAGTTCTGGGAATAGCAATGGTGACTAACCCTGATGTCGTGCAACAGAGAACCGAGAGTTTTACAGGTCGATGGGAGGCTTCACCACCTCAAGATTTTATCGTCCAGCAATTTGAAGACAATTGGAAAAATGTAGACGGACCACTGGGAAGTGGCTTAGGTCGAGCAACTAACTCTGCCCGCGTCATGGGTAAAACTAAGCTGGTGGAAACCTACTACCCCAAAGTCCTTTTTGAAGTTGGAATTCTTGGAGTGCTAGCTTTTCTGGCTTTGGTCACTAGTTTAACAATTATTGGCTTTAAAACCTATCGCTCCATAAAGAACCGTAATTTCCGCAGTTACGGAGCAGCTTTGTGGGTGTTTATATTGTTTATTAGCTACAACACCTACTACTATCCTCTAGATGTTGATCCAGTTGCTGTCTATTATTGGTTTTATGCGGGAGTTCTTTTTAAATTGCCAGAACTGGAGAAACAAGATATAGAAGATGCCAACCCTGAGCAAAAAAACCAGAAAAAACGTCTAAAAACAATTTAAATGAAATAAAAATGGCAAAAGTTATCATAGGAGGTCAAAAACACCTCAGCATTCCAAACCTACCTCGAAATTCTCGGCATACACTTATCCGCCCCAAGCCTTTCCCCGCAGGTAGATATCCTATAGAAAAAATTTGGTATCCTTTAGGCAGCTTTATGGCCTGGCAACCTGTATGGGGAGGATACCAAGCTATTCATTCTTTCAACAAAATTTTATATACAAACAAACCTTGGTTTCTCACCTTTGAGGATCATCGTGTTTTATATAGAAATCCTCAAAATCAAGGCGAAGCTGCAATTTTTGAATTATTAAATAATCGTTTAGCGCTAGATAATTGCAGAAAAATAATTGCTATTTCTGATTATGCCAAGCTGAGATTAATTAATCGGATACAAGGTTGGAAGATAGAACCAAAAGTAAGTAAGAAATTAGATGTTATTCATCCAAATTTCCCCGTCAGGGTTAACCAATCAAAGCTTTATCAGCAACAGCAAAATCTTCAGCTTGTATTTATAGGAAATCACATTGCTCGCAAAGGCGGATTTGTTGCTTTAAGACTCGCTAAAAAAGCGGAAAAATTAGGTTTACCTATTACTTTACATATAATTTCCGAACTGGGACATGGTTCAGGAGTGCCGACTGATTTCCCCGATCGCACCAAATATGTAGAGGATTTAAAGTTATTGAATTTGAATAACGTTGTTTTTCATAAAAGTATTCCTAATGAGAAAGTTCTTGAGTTATTATCGCAAAGTCATTTTCAATTAATGGCGACATTACATGATACTTACGGCTATAGTATCATCGAAGGTTTTTCAGTTGCAACTCCTGCAATTACAACAAATGTATGCGCCTTACCAGAGTTTATTCGTCATGGCGAAAATGGCTATATTTTAGAGTTACCAATTAATGAAATTAGACATTGGAGTAATTGGCTGCATGGAGAAAAAACTAAAACTAATGAATATTGGGAAATTTTAAATAGCACTTATGATGATTTGGTAGAGCAAGCATTGCAACAAATCATTCAATTTCTTGATAGAAGTGATAAACGAGAACATTACGAATTTTTAAGTGCAGGAGCGTTAGCTCAAGCGCAACTTGTGCATAACTCTGAAAAGCAAAATGAATTATTTGATGATCTTTATGCAGCAGCCGGAGTTTGAAGAAAAATTCAGAAGTCAGAATTCAGAATTTAAGGACTAAAGTCCTCTCTACGAGACGCACTCGCGTTCACTACGAACCTTTAATTATTTACGCCGTTCTACTGAAATCTGCATATTTAGTGGGGGTGCAAAAACGCCGCTTATTCATCCACCAGTCATACAGAATACCTTACTGAATTCTGATTCCTGACTCCTAAATTCTGTTCCGATAAAGTTATTATCAAAGTAGAGAAATCACTTAATAAAAATCATGGATAATTGGCCATTACTTACTGTAGTTATCCCGACCTATGGTCGAGAGGAAGCGCTACGGGATAGCATTGTAGATGTTTTGAAACAAGACTATCCAAATTTTGAAGTTTTAGTGGTAGACCAAACCACAAAACACCAACCAGAAATTCAAGCCTATCTAGAAGAGATGGCGGAGGCAGGTAAAATTAAGTGGTTGCGCTTAGATTGGGCAAGTTTGCCAGGAGCGCGAAATTATGCTGTGCGACGGTCATCTGGTGAAATAATATTATTTATTGATGATGATGTTCAGCTAACTCCAGAATTGTTAGCAGCCCATGCGAAAAATTATTTGCAAAATCCAGAAGTGGGGGCTGTAGCCGGTCGGGTATTTGACAGAATGAAATTGGGTGATTCTGGAGGAGATTTACAGATTGAATATCTGCCTCCCCAAGCTATGGACCCAGGAATTGCTTGGTATCATATTGATTTAGTACATACCATCAAACCTCAACAAGTACTGACAGCCAGGGGTTGCAATATGTCATTTCGCCGCGAAATTTTTACTAAGTACGGACTGAGGTTTGATGAAAGGTTTCGCGGTAGTGCTGTGCGCGAAGAGTCAGATTTTTGTTTGCGGGTGCGACAGACGGGGTATAAAATTTGGTACGACCCAGAGGCCCATTTGGTACATTTAGGCGAAGAAACAGGGGGTTGTCATGATATTAGTATGCGATCGCTCAAATATCAACTCACCTTTTATCACAACCATTTCCTACTAGGGCTGAAAAACCTTACTCCTACTCAAGCTTTACGCTTATACGCCCGTTTATTTGATTGTCACGTTCTCGGACACCCACCTTGTAACAAAAGCGGTTCCCCCATCAAAATTGCCACTCGTGCTATTTTCTACACTTTGGGTTTTTTCAAAGCCTTGGGTACTGTCATTCAATCACTTTGGAACGATGGTCAAATTTACAGCCGATTGGATGAACAAGTTTAGTTATAAGTTAAAAGTTAGAAGTTAGGAGTTAGTGAATAATAAAGAATAGCTGACAAAGAATAAATATAAATTAATAAATATCAATGAAAATTTTAATTGCTAGTCACACTTATATCGTAGACCTCAACTGTGAAAAACTACGTGCCTTATCTCAACTAGAAGCCGACATTGAAGTTACAGTTGTAGTTCCAAAGCGCTGGAAACCAGGCGGTGTACAAAATAGAATTATTGAAACTGAATACCGTGATGAAGGGACATTTAGAATAGTTCCCGTTTCTAATTTTAGTCAAAATCATCAGGGACTCCTTACCTTTGGTGCTGATTTAATATCTTTGTTAAAAGAATTTCGTCCCCAAATCATCCAAGTGGAACAAGGGTCTAGAGGGCTAGCTTATACTCAGATGATTGCCTTAAATCAGCTATTAGGACTCAAGGCAAAAAATGTATTTTTTACCTGGTGGAATTTACCATATAATCTGAAATTACCAGTTGCTTTATTAGAAAAATATAACCTCAATCACAGCCATGGGATTATTTCTGGCAATCAAGATGGAGCAGAAGTTTTGCGGCAACGGGGATATAAAGGGGCAATTAAAGTCATGCCGCAACTGGGTGTAGATGAATTTTTATTTACTCCTAAAGCCCAACCAGAGTTAGTAGCTAAGTTAGACATTAAAAAAGGAGATTTTGTTGTAGGTTTTGTTGGGCGATTTGTGCAAGAAAAGGGCTTATTAACGCTTTTACAAGCCTTAATTACTTTGAAAAATAAACGTTGGAAATTCCTGTTGTTGGGACGAGGAGAATTGCAAAGTCAATTAATCAAAATCGCCTCAGAAAACAATATTGAAGAACGATTAATTTTGGTAGAAAGTGTTCCCCATAATGAAGTTGAAAACTATATCAATTTAATGAGTACTTTAGTACTGCCTTCCGAAACAACTTACAAGTTTAAAACCTTAACTTCTGTTGGCTGGAAAGAACAATTTGGTCATGTGTTAATTGAGGCGATGGCTTGCAAAGTACCTGTGATTGGTTCTGATTCTGGTGAAATTCCCTATGTAATTGGCGATGCTGGTTTAGTATTTCCTGAAGGTGATGTTCAAGCCCTTGCTAATTGCTTACTTCAATTAATGGATAAACCAGATTTTGCTTATACTCTGGGTGAAATGGGCTATCAAAAAGCAATGATTAAATATACAAATAAAGCCTTGGCTAAACAGCAATTAGAGTTTTATCAAGATTTAGTTATTAGTCATTAGTCATTGGTCATTAGTGAATAACAAAAGACAAAGAACAAATGACAAATGACAAATGATGAAAAAATGAAAATATTACAAATTGTTCCCTCAATTTCTCTGATTTACGGCGGCCCTAGTCAAATGGTACTAGGATTAGCTCCAGCTTTGGTAAAAGAGGGAGCGGAAGTTACAATTATCACAACTGATAGTAATGGTGATAATGGTCAAACATCTCTGGATGTTCCTTTAAATCGCTCAATAAAACAAGATGGTTATGAAATAATTTACTTTCGTTGCGCCCCATTTCGTCGCTATAAATTTTCCCTCGATTTATTAAACTGGCTAAAACTTCATGCTCACGAATTTGACATAGCACATATTCATGCTCTATTCTCTCCCATAAGTAGTGCTGCTGCTATTGTGTGTCGTCAGCAAAAGCTACCTTATATTTTCCGTCCTTTGGGTACTCTCGATCCGGCTGATTTACGCAAGAAAAAACAATTAAAACAGCTTTATGTCGCAATTATAGAACGTCAAAATTTAGCTGGTGCAGCAGCTATTCATTTTACCAGCGATCAAGAAGCTAAAATATCAGAAAGATTTGGAGTATCTACGCCAGATTTGGTGATTCCGTTGGGTGTGATCCCCCCTCAATCCCCCCTTCAAAAGGAGGGAAGTGTTGTATATAGTCAGTTAAAAATACCAGAGGATGTACCTTTAGTATTGTTTATGTCACGGATTGACCCAAAAAAGGGGTTAAATTTGTTGATTCCGGCGCTAGAGAAGTTATTAGCGATTGGTTATAAGTTTCATTTTGCTTTAGCTGGAACAAATCCCCAAGATCCAGATTACGAAAAAAAGATAATATCCCAAATTCAAAATTCACCCTTGCGATCGCACACTACAATTACTGGCTTTGTTACTGGTGAACTCAAAGTTAGTTTACTACAAGCTGCTGATTTATTTGTCTTGCCTTCCTACTACGAAAATTTTGGGATTGCTGTAGCTGAAGCAATGGTAGCAGGTATACCCGTAGTCATTTCTGACCAAGTACATATTTGTCAACAGATAGGTGATAGTGAGTCGGGTTGGGTGGGTGCAACAGATGTTCAAGAACTGTTAGAGTTACTGCAAGAAGCTTTGCAAAATCCCGCAGAACGCCAACGACGGGGATTAAACGCCCAAAAATATGCATTGGAAAATTTTAGCTGGGATGCGATCGCCAAGCAAACAATCCAAGCCTACCATAAAATTCTGGCAAATAAATGAATTTAACCCAACGCAGACAACAGCAGTTTTTGCCAAATAGGTGCTAGAACCGCTTTGACAACGATATCCGCAATCACAAAACCAATTGCAATCAACATATAAGTTTTCGGAAAGGGAGATTTAGGAACTTCGCCTCTGATGCGAGTTACTAGATTTAATCCTAAAGCAGCTAAAGCTACCCCAGTTGCAATAAACCCGATTATCCGCAGAATTGACCAAGGATACCACCCTAAAATAGCTGCTAAACCTTGGTTTAGTACTAACTTTTACCAATTCTGCAACATAAAAATTCATGTAATTCAGCATCCAAGTGCCGAATATCAATGCAATGCTACTAATAGTTACAATACAGAGAATACAAAAAATACCGTAGTGCAATAAATGGTCTGGTAAAAATAAATTTAGTGAACCTTCTGAACCTTCTCCCGTGCGAATCCAGTGCAACATTTCCATAGTGTATGACTGTCCACGAAGAATATTTTTTGCTGCTGTTTGTGGTGCGTAGGCGTAGCCCGTCGTAGACATCGCTGTTGCTACAATTACGGCAATACTCTGCAAAACTCCCCACAATAACATCCACCAAAAAGCACTTTTATATTGTTGACGACGCACTTTTAAAAATAAAATGGGGTAGGGAACAGCAGCACCTAAAATCGGCATCAACCAGGGAATTCCAAAAATAAAACTCGCAGTTGTGCTGAGGATAACACCGACAATGAAAAATATTACTATCATCATAAGTAATTCAAAATTTAAAAATAATAAACATATTTGTAGTCTTTATTCTCATTACTTGCTTTATGAAAATTAAATTTGTAACAGCTTAGAAACTTCTCACAATAAATATTGCATCTATACTAAGAAAGTTTCTGGGAATTCTGTATGTTTAAAAAAGTTCAGGCAAAAATTTAATGATTTAATTAACCTCTATGTAAAGAAAAACCTGTAGGGAAAACATACTAATTGAGAGCATATATGTGTACTTTAGTCAATAATTTTTACCTCCCCCTCGTCCCTTATGCAAAAGTGGTGACAACCTAAAATTTTGTTTCAAACCCCTATTGCCCGATTGGGCAATAGGGGTTTTATGTCATGATGGCAAAGTAGAACACATATGCTTTTCTAACTACAGGGAATCTCACATGGCTCTCCGTCTAGGTGACACAGTACCCAACTTTACGCAAGCCTCAACACACGGCGACATTGATTTTTACGAATGGGCAGGTGACAGCTGGGTTGTGCTGTTTTCTCACCCTGCTGATTTTACACCTGTTTGCACAACAGAACTCGGCACAGTTGCCAAGCTAAAACCAGAATTTGATAAGCGGAATGTCAAAGCGATCGCACTCAGTGTTGATGATGTTGAATCCCACAAAGGCTGGGTAGGAGACATTGAAGAAACTCAAAGCACCACCCTCAACTACCCAATTTTGGCAGATGCGGATCGCAAGGTTTCTGAGCTTTACGACATGATCCACCCCAATGCTAATGCGGCTGTGACAGTGCGATCGGTTTTCGTGATTGACCCCAATAAGAAACTCCGTCTCTCTTTCACTTATCCTCCCAGCACGGGACGTAACTTTGATGAACTTTTGCGGGTAATTGATTCTCTGCAATTGACTGATAATTACAGCGTGGCGACACCAGCTGACTGGAAAGATGGAGAGGATGTTGTAATTGTCCCCTCACTGAAAGATCCAGAAGTACTCAAAGAAAAATTCCCCAAAGGTTACGAGGAAGTAAAACCCTATCTGCGGCTAACTCCTCAGCCTAACAAGTAAATCTGAAAATGATTTCGTGTATTAGACGCAAAGTTATATCTTGGCGTCTTTTCTTCTTTGCGTGAGAATATAGTCAGTGGGCTAGGCATCCGAACCTGGAGGAAATCCCGATGTTTTCATCTCCTTTGGTTTTGCAAATTCCGTCATCAATGCAAATGACAGACGAACAATTTTTTGAATTCTGTCAGGTGAATCGTGACTTACGCATTGAGCGAAATAAATTTGGAGAGATATCAATTATGCCACCTACAGGTGGGACAACAGGCAACCGTGGAGGCAACATCTTTGGACAGCTGTGGGTGTGGTCGGAACAAGATGGTACAGGTATAACTTTTGACTCTAGTACCGGATTTAAGCTATCAACAGGTGCAAACAGATCGCCAGACGCTTCCTGGATTAAACTACAACGGTGGAATACTCTGTCTCCAAAACAACAAGAAAGATTTGTCCCCATTTGTCCAGATTTTGTAGTCGAACTCAAATCTCCCAGCGACAACCTTCAGACTTTGAAGGAAAAAATGGAAGAATATATGAATGAGCCAGAAATACAGTTAGGCTGGTTAATTGACCGTAAGCAGCGTAGAGTCTATATTTCTCGTCCTGGATTGCCAGAGGAATGTTTAGATAATCCTGCGACTGTTAGCGGTGAGTCGGTATTGCCTGGGTTTATTTTGAATATGAGTAAAGTTTGGTAAGAAAATTTTACTTAAATTTAGGCTGGCGACAATACAGCAATTGAAATTGGTAAATTCGTGTGGTATCTAAAGGTAATTGAATGGTAAAAGTGCTACCTTTACCTAATTGACTCTGCACGTTTAAACTACCTTGGTGTGCCTGAATAATTGCCTGAGCGATCGCTAATCCTAATCCAGAACCGCCAGTTTTACGAGAGCGTAGGCGCAGCCCGCCGTAGGCATCGCTATTCACTCGGTAAAAGCGATCAAAAATCCGAGTCAGTTCCTGGTGGGGAATACCAATACCTGTATCTTGAACCTGAATCACAGCATAATTTTCACTGCGATCTAAGACAACAGTCACCTTTTTGAATTGTGGCGTGTATTGAATTGCATTGATAATTAAATTAGAAACCAGACGATAAAGCTGCTCAGAATCACCAACGATATTTAGAGGTTGCTCGACTCTGATTGCAGATGTCAGTGTTACTTTGGCAGAAAAGGCGATCGCTGCAAATTCCTCTATTAAGTCACTGACAATATCATTTAAGCAACATTCATGTCGTAATGGCAGAGGTTGCCGATCTAGGCGAGCCAAGAGGAGCAAATCAACAACTAAAGAAGTAAGTCGATGATTCTGACACTGTATAGTTCTTAGAATGTCTTGTGCTTCGATTTCATCCAATTTCGGCATCAACAAGGCTGATTCCACTGTTGCTTGTGTTGCAGCTAAAGGTGTTCGCAATTCATGTGCTACATCTGCTGTAAATTGTTGGATTTGTCTATAAGATTGATAGATATATTGCATTGCTAATCCTGCTAACCACCAACTAGCAACACTAACCACAGCGATCGTTGTAGGCAATCCCACAGCTAAAATTAATTTCACAGCATCCAGATAACCATTAAAATCTTCCAGACTTCGCCCCACTTGAATGTATCCCCAATCACGATTGTCTTGAGTGTGTAGTACAAAGGAAATTTGGTAATATGGGTTGCCTTTACTGTCTTTAAGAGCGCGTCTTGAATTGCTTCTCCAGCTACATTGGTAGTTTCCAAAGATACACCAGGATAGAGAGTGAGGGTATTCACCAAAGTTTGCTCTTGAAATTCTGGTAAAAACACTCTTCCAAAGGAGGGAGCAATCACAGCAGCTGCTACCAAACTGGCAGCAGCTAAGATTAAAATAATTCCAGAATGCGGCAGAGAAGATACAGTGGTTCGTTTCACTGCTGAGGCATTTTCAAAAGAAAATACCTCCTGCAATTCCTTTGGAATCATAGCCACTTGATGTAGCTGGGTAGTAGACGCGCAAACGCGCTTGGATACACTTATTACTCAGTCTTTCATTAATAAATGAAATTAGGATCAAATGATGCTGCGACGCCGATAGCGAAGCGTTAGCGAGTCTTCGAGCGTCATAGCCCGTCGTAGACATCGCTCCTGAAATAACCAAACACCTAGCTAAAATTGCTACCTACAAATGCATATCAGTTGCTTGCATATCTACATAGAGAGTTAGGTTTATTGGTTGTACCAGGCTTTTCGCCACTGTTGCATTTGTTTAATTTCTACATCTTGGGCTTTAACAATTTCTTGGGCTAATTGCTTAATTTCAGGGCGCTTAGACTTACTTAAGGCATCTTTTGCCATTGTTACAGCCCCTTCATGGTGAGGAATCATCGCATTGATAAAGCGCAGATCAAATTCAGCATCAGCTGCACCTAAGTCTTGACTCATCATCATGGCTTTCATTTGGTCAGAAGACATCTCCATCATGTGACCCATTTGGCTGTTGTAAGCCATTGGTTTATTTCCCGCGTTAGGATACCAAGCTTGTCGCCACTGCTTCATCTGAGTGATTTCTGAGTTTTGCGATTTGATGATATTGTCTGCTAGCTTTTTGATTTCAGGACGTTTTGATTTCTGCTGTGCAACATTCGCCATTTCCACAGCCCCTTGATGGTGCGGTGTCATAGCATCGATAAACCGTAAATCCAAATTAGCATCGGCTGGGCCTAAATCCATTGCCATGCTGTGATTCATACCACTACCGTGGTTCATCTGCTGCTTGTCGTTAGCATTGGTGGCGGTTACCTCCGGCGCTTGGGTTTGGTTCTGGGAAGCAGTATTGGTACAGCCTGTGATTAACCCACCGGAGGTAGCGATCGCAGTCAAGGTTAACGCCAAAAACCCATTTCTCAAAGGTAGCAGTTGCATAAGTATTACCTAATAGTTTCCTAATTCTATATTTACTTCTTAGCTTTGCAGCCATAAATGAAATTAGGATGAAATCTAAAGATACCCAACTTAATAAAAAAGTCGGGTATCTTATGGTTCATTTTTCACTCAAAATTGTGTAAGCTTCATTAACTAAGTGCATTTTCTCTTGTGCTTGTTTTTGCAGTTGTGGCTTCCCAACAAACAAATCTGGATGCCATTTTTTTACTAAAGTTCGATAAGCCTGCTTTACCTCAGCCAAAGAAGCATTTGTTTGCAATCCTAAAATGCCGTAGGCGCGAGTAATCTTATCTTTTTCTGTCTGGGTTTTTGCTTGGTTGGGTGTTTTGTGGCTTTGAGTTGTATTTTGCTGTTTACCAGTTTGAGAACCAGGCGATGTCTGACGACAAGCCTTAGGGCTACGCATCTCTGCTTTCATTCGCGCTATTTCCTCATTGATTTCCCAATCACGAAATTTCGCCTCTAAATCTTCGGGACGCGGAGAGGGAGAAGCTTTTGGCGGTGGTGGAGAAACAGATTTTACCCTTGTCTGAGTATTCTTAGCAGGATTTTCCTGTTGTTGCTTAACACCAGTATCTTTTTTAGGGGAAGTTTGAACTCTCTCTGGCTGTGGCGAATATTTTCTATTAGTGTTGCTTTCTTTGGGTATTTCTTTATAAAATTGATTATTTGAGGATATTTTAACTTTTTCTAACTCTCGTAGCAACTGATTAAAACCGTTTTGCAACTGCTGCAAAGTTTCACGTTTTTTCGTAATTTCTAGCGGTTCTTGACTAACTTCAAAACAAATTACTTTTTCGGCTTTATGTTCATATTCAGTCAAAATAGATAACCCTTGACTACTGAAGATAGATAAATAATCTTCAATTGCAGTTATACAAAGTTTAGCAACTTCCTGATGATAAGATTCCTTTGCTAATTGTTCGTCTTGTTTTTGGATATTCTTGTTTAGCAAATAAGAAATACTCCCGACGACAGCAGCACCAACTGGCCCGCCTAACAACCAACCAATACCACCACCAACAGCAATGGAACCAGGTTCACTCAAATCATCAGTATTGCTTGGCTTTGATGGTAATATTACTTGTGGTTCGCTAGGAAAGAGAATTGTTAAATCTTGCGGTCGTTCTTCTTGGAAAAATTCGTAAGCTTGATAAAGCCATTTTACCGCCGCCAATTGCAATTGAATCAAGTCTTTTTTAAGAATATTTGTATGCCAAGCTTTAAAGTTATTTTCAGCCAATGCAACTGCTGCATCAGCTTGATATTTTGTGAGTAACTTGGGTAATGTTAGCCAATCGCGTAACTCTCCCACGCTAGTAGCAAAACCTTTATAAATTAAGTTAGCTGCTTTTCGTTTAATTTCAATTTTGCTATTTTCTTTATCATCAAAGGATTTGATTTCAATAGCAATCGGGTCAATTTTAGCTTTTAATGAGAGTTGGATTTGAGAAGCGATCGCTTGCACTCTTGGCAAACGCACACTACCACGATTTGGTTGCAAAATCCCCACAATGTTTTGCAAAGCTGTTTCAAAAGCCGCTAACCCGCTACTATTAGCAGCAGCAACATCGCCTTTTAACCTCGCTCTTAAAGCAGGTAAAGCATCAACGCGATATAAATTACTAAAACTTGGAGGTAATTCGGCTCGAAAGCTTTCTGCAACAAACCGCAAGCGATTTTGGACTTGTTTTTGCTCGTCTGGTTCGAGTAAGTTAAGAAAATTGGCAACAAATACAACTGTTTTAATACCGCGATCTAATAGCCAATCTCGTAAGTTTTCCCGCTCACCTAAAGTCATTAACTTACGTGCATCTAATAATTGGATAACTAAATCTGCACTTAATAGTTGTTCTCGGATTAAATTATCTTGTTCATCTCTATCATTCGTTCCTGGTAAATCGAGAAATTCTACACCCGTTTCTAAGAAGGGATGGGGACAAAAAACTTCCACAGATGCTACATCTTTTCGCATCTGCCTATTGCCATCAAGAATTGCAAATTGTTGTAAAACTTCTGTGCCACTACGATAGATTTCTCTACCATCCGCCAACATGATGCGAGTCCGCACATCAGAACCATACCTGACAGTAATCGCTGCGCCTGTAGTGGGAATTAAATCAATTGGTAAGGTGCGATTCCCTAGCATGGCATTCAGTAAGGTAGATTTACCATGATTAAAAGGCCCAAATACCGCAATCCGAAAGCTAGGATTAACTAGATGATTGCAAATGGTAATTATATCTTGATGCAGTTGCGATTTGCGTTCTAAATTCAATAACGCAGATGCAGATTTGAGAGAATCTGCTAAATCTTTATAACCTTCATACTGTTGTTGCATAGTTTTTATTTTCCAGGCTCAGACTCACATTATTATGTTTATGCTACGCATAATTAAACATTCAATAAAATCCTAGTTTTTAGTGATAAATGAATCGCTCATAGCAAAGTTAACCAGGACTAAAGTCCTTACTACAAACTTTAATTTATTTGCCTTTAGCTACTTATAGTTATGGGAGGCAGAGCCTCCCTATAGGAATTTACAGCTATAAGCTGGGAACCAGAGTAATGAGATTTATCAACTATAATAAGCTAATAAATTGCTATATGCTGCCTCGATTTTTTGCAACTGAGCTATTACATCCTCCTGTAAATCTTTTAAACGGTTGAACTCACTTTCACGATTTATTTCACGGGTTTGTTTCTGCTTGACTAGATTATCTAATTCAGATTTACGAAATACAATATCATCGTTAATCCGCTTATTCACTTCTCTTTCGTAAGAGTCAAAACACTCTTTAACAGCATTGTATACAACCTGAGATTGCTCATGTGCCACTTGTGGTAAATGTTTAATTAACTCTTTCTTCGCCGTTTTAACTAACTCTTTACGCGCTTGATCTGCTTGCAAAAATCCAACTCCCAACCCTAGCAGTGCAAACCCGATGGGGCCAAGAAAAATACCTGTCACTGCTGTAATTATCCCACCAATACCAATTACAGTGAAGTAGTTTAACAAGATATTTTTCCAATCAAATCCAGCGCCAGCTAGTGCTACGCCAGCAAGATTTCCCTTAGACAGGGATAACAATCCCATTGCCCATTTTGCCCATCCGGGAGAGTTATCTTCTTCAACAGTAGTAGTGGTATTTACCTTTACCTCTTGTCCGGTGAGCTTTTCTGTAATTTGGTCTGTGATTTGATTATAAGACGCGCCATATTGTGCAGCACTGCGAGAAAGTTCTTTAAAAGCTGCATTGATATCTTTTTCAGCAGTTAATGTCCAAGCAGCAGATTTGTCAGTGATATATTGCTCAAAGGCTTTTTGCAATGCAGTGTTAAATGCTTCTCGTTTACCACTACTGAGAAAATCAAACAGATTTAATTCCGGCTGATAGCGCAAGAAATCGGTTTCAAAGGTATTACCTAAGTTTAAAACGTAGCTGCGAAAAGATTCGGAAATTGTTCTTGCTTGAGTGTCTCTGGTATTGATAATTTCTTTTTGGAATTCATCTCGAATACCCGTGAGTTTATTAAACTCTGGTTCTACTGAATCAATCCGTTTTTTTAATTCATTTACATCTTGGTCAAGTAATGGTAGGCGTCTAGCAACTGCTTCGCAGATATGATTGCAGGCAAGTCTTGCTAAGGTTCTGACTTGACGAAGTTCTGCGATCGCACGTTCTCTGGTAAGAAAAGTATTAAGCGCTTCCATAAACTTCGGAAAGCCAGTCCCCTCTAAATCAGCTTGGGAATTTTTTAACCGTCGTCTCAGTGCTTGAATCGACGAAAGCTCAAACACTCGTTCGTCATAAATATTCTGACCTTCTACAGTACAATATTCTGCTAAATTCGCATTAAATACTTGCCGTAATCTATTCTCAGACGCTTGTAATTCTTCTACATCATCAGGATCAATCAATGATTCCCGCACTTGATCCCAAGCATTAACTAAGAAGAAAACTGTCAATCCTCGACCTTTGATATAATTTTCTAGGTAGCGACGCTCACCCAAGGTACAAGGTTGAGAAGCTCTCATCACAAACAAAATTGCATGGCAGTTATTTACATAACCCAAAGATAATTCATTTCGCGCTTCTGTATCATTCAATCCTGGACTATCGACAATTTCAATTCCCTTTTCTAGTAGCGTTAAGGGATATTCAACTACTGCATAATCAACATCGGGAAATGCTTGTTTTTTCTCCTGCTCTAGTTTTTTAGCTTCAGCTGGATCAATGGTATATTTATATTTAAAGTTCTGAAAGTCAAGCTGTTGCGGACTTTTTCCATCATTAAAATGAATGGTAACTTTTTTCTCTGGGCCATAGCGTAAAACTGTTAACACTGCGGTACAAGGGTTAACATCGCTCGGCAATAAGTTTTCCCCAATTAAGGCATTGAGAAACGTACTTTTTCCGCGCTTCATATCGCCCAATACTAAAAGACGAAATACACCTTGGCGGAGGTTTTTACTAGCTACTTGAATATCTTCAATATCTCGCTCTAAACTGAGTTTTCCTGATGAAGAGTCTCCAGCAAACTCAGCTTGATTAATTGTTTCAGCTAGTTTACTCAAACATACAGAAATCTCCGATCGCACTTGAGCAACGCGCTCTAAATCTTGGATAAATTTGTCAGTTGCTACCTGATTACTCATAACAGTACACCTTTATTAAAAATTGGTTTTTTTAGATTCTAAAAATAATTTGTAAGACATCCACCCCAGCGCACCAACAATAATAAACCCAGCCAGCACTGAGGCTATCCTCACTGCAACCAGCGCTACCACACCAAGAGCAAACAGTTTCCCACCCAGAATCACTTTGTTCATCCAAGGTTTCTGGGAATTTTCTGGTTGATGCTTCACAGTTTGATGAAAAGCTATATCGGTAGCATGGATGTTACTTTCCATTTCCCGAAGACGCAATTCAACTTCTCGTTCTCGTAATATACGTTCTCGATGTTCAAGTTCTTTTTGGCGATTGCTTTCAGATGTCATCGGTATCCATCCCGTCTAAGACAAAGAAAAAATGTCAGTATTTACTTTGAATTTATTCTGTATCGTAACTTACGTATATATTTAACAACCCCAGTAAAATTACTATTTTAATTTTCATTGCCTGCTAAACTTAAGCTGGAGTTAGATACCACAAAATGCACCTGCTTTCCAGAAAATTGTGGTGAAAACGAATATTACCGTCTCACTAAAAGAATGACTTGCGTAAGAATAAGAAATACAAGCCAGTCGGGTAGACAGCAAAACCTAGAGGAAATCATCATGTTTTCATCCCCTTTAGTTGTGCAAATTCCTCCCTCAATGCAAATGACAGACGAGCAGTTTTTTGACTTTTGTCAGGTTAATCGTGAATTACGCATTGAGCGGAATCAATTTGGAGAAATATCAATTATGCCCCCCACTGGTTCAGAGACAGGTAATCGTAACTTCAGCATCGCTGGTCAATTATATGTTTGGGCAGAAAAAGACGGGAGAGGTATTTGTTTTGACTCCAGCACAGGATTTAAGCTATCAACAGGTGCAGATAGATCACCTGATGTTTCCTGGATTAAACTGGAACGGTGGAATGCTCTCTCCCCAGAACAACAGCAAAGATTTGCCCCCATCTGTCCAGATTTTGTAGTTGAACTGAGGTCGCCTTCTGATAACCTCCAACCGTTGAAGGAAAAAACGGAGGAATATATGAGCGAGCCAGGAGTACAGCTAGGCTTGCTAATTGACCGCAAGCATCGCCGAGTCTATATTTATCGTCCTGGTGTACCAGAGGAATGTCTGGAAAATCCCGCGACTGTTAGCGGTGAATCAGTATTACCTGGGTTTGTTCTGAATATGAGTAAAGTTTGGTAGTGTACGCCTGTGTTCTCTGTGCCTAATAAGATTAAATAAAAGACTTTTGAACCGCCCAGACGCGGAGGGTGCAGGGGGAAAAAAATAGATTTTACCAGTCACCTTGAAAAGGCTGGTCTATAGGCATCATAGGATTTTAGGCAAATAAGTTGTAAATTCTGCCACCCCAATAAGCCAAAATTTTTATAGATACTCACACAGGTATAGTCAAAATGGATATTAAGAATGGCTTCGTCGGTGCTGTTGGCAACACACCCCTAATTCGCTTAAACAGTTTCAGTGAAGAAACAGGATGTGAAATCCTCGCTAAAGCTGAATTTCTCAATCCTGGCGGTTCCGTCAAAGACCGTGCCGCACTTTATATCATCGAAGACGCAGAAGAGAAAGGTTTACTCAAACCCGGTGGCACAGTTGTAGAAGGAACTGCTGGTAATACTGGCATTGGGCTGGCGCATATTTGCAACGCCAAAGGCTACAAATGCCTAATTATTATTCCCGATACTCAGTCACAAGAAAAAATAGACGCGCTAACAGCACTAGGCGCAGAAGTTCGTCCCATCCCTGCTGTACCCTACAAAGACCCAAATAACTATGTCAAACTATCTGGCAGAGTCGCTGCTGAGTTGGAAAACGCTATCTGGGCGAATCAGTTTGATAACTTAGCCAACCGTCGCGCCCACTACGAAACCACAGGGCCAGAAATTTGGACACAGACAGATGGTAAAATAGATGCATGGACAACTGCAACTGGTACTGGTGGTACTTATGCTGGTGTGGCGTTGTACTTGAAAGAACAAAATCCGGCAATTAAATGCGTTGTTGCCGATCCATTGGGTAGTGGACTTTATAGCTATGTCAAAACCGGCGAAATCAATATAGAAGGAAATTCCATCACCGAAGGTATCGGTAATGGTCGTGTCACAGCCAATATGGAAGGCGCACCTGCTGATGATGCCATTCAAATCGATGACCAAGAAGCTTTACGGGTAGTTTACCAACTGCTGAGGAAAGATGGACTCTTAATGGGCGGTTCAACGGGTATTAATGTTGGCGCAGCTGTTGCCCTAGCGAAGCAGTTGGGACCAGGACATACCATTGTCACCATCTTATGTGATAGTGGTTCCCGCTATCAGTCGCGGATATTCAACCCTGAATGGCTAGCCTCAAAAGGACTTTCAATAGATTAGTCATTAGTCATTAGTCATTAGTCATTAGTCATTAGCTTCCGACTTTTGACAAAGGACAAATGACAAAGGACAAATGACAAAGAACAAAGAACAAAGGACAAATGTCAAACATAACTCAACCATCAAACTTCCCCACAATAGACCAACCCTCTTCTCCCAGATGTGTGCGGGTTTGTCAAAATCGCACTTGCAAAAAGCAAGGTGCAACCAAGGTATTAGCAGCATTTGCAGCTTTGCCAATCCCTGGTGTAACGGTAACGGCTAGCAGCTGTTTGGGACAATGCGGCAATGGGCCGATGGTACTGGTATTACCCGATATGGTCTGGTATAGCGGTGTTCAACCCGATGAAGTATCTCTACTGATAGAAAATCATTTGCTAGGTGGTCAAACAGTCCAACAGATGCTCTATTATCGGTTTCATCCCCAGAAATCAAACTAATTAACAATATCAATGTCTGCAATCCTGTTGACTGAAGTGAGGCATTCAATGAATATCCAACAGCTGCGTCAATCCTTAAAACAAAAGTGGCTGAGTTACTACGAGCAAAATATTTCCTGGCTGGTCAAAATGCGAATTTGGGGCACTTACGATGGTCTGCGCCGTCCTTTGTCCGGTTTTATTTTGGCAACACTCTCTGTTTTAGAACCCCAGTTTGATGAAATACTTGCTTTTATGCTGGATCTGAATAACGATCCAGATAAAATAGTCGCCGCTTTAGGTCTTAACTTCAATCCTGATGAAGAGTTACGTTTAATAAAATTAGACCATTCTACGGCTATAAGCCAAGTTGAAAGCGAGTCGCCAGATGAGAAGCATTCTGAGAATAAATATCTGTCATCGGCTGTAACTGCCAGCAAGATTGCGCTTCATTCTCTTGCCAAGACTCTAAATTCCAACTTGTTACGCGCTGAGAAACTTATGCCATTAATTACAGCTATCAAGGAGGTAGTTCGCATACGCAAACCGAAGTTGGTAGTTGCATTTGCTACTAAAATTGCTCCAGACACTCCGGTAAAAACGCCATCCTCCGGTTTTTTAAGCGAATATCAACCACTACATAGCGGCTTTGCAGCTTGTCGTCAGACATCACACTCTGCGCTAACAATGACTCCTGAGGTTAACAGCAAAGCCAAAACTATGCCATCTATGGCATTAGCTAGTGAGCTTAAAAGTAACGCGCCATCTGTCCGAATCCCTGTGGGCGCATCATTGGCAAATACCACTGAGATTAACAGTAATGGTAAACCAGTGCGATCGCTAGCAATTACTACTGAGGTTAAAAGCAACAGCAAACAACCGAATATTCAACCAGAAGATGTTAAGAGCAAAGTGAATCTAGCAACCACTAATGCCCGTAGTATAGTTTCTTGGGTAGATGAATTTTGTTATGGCGCTAGGAATAAAGAAGAAGATATTTTATTGGAATCTCCGATGCAAAATAGATAAAGGAGGCGCTAGAGCAGATTGCTAATAATTCCAGAAGCAGGAAAAAACAGAGGCGTGAGCAATGACACCCCATCAGAGAACCCAGACCAAGAAGAATTTGACCCGATAACGGATGAAAGAGATTGGTCAGCAGCAGAAACAGAATTAGCCTGTTTTGCGCTAGCCAGAAGGAAAGGTAAGCGGTTGGTTAAAATCATCAATACCAAAAAACCACCTATGCCATTTATTTGTATTTTTGAGGATTACCCTGGATGATACCTGTAGCTACCCAAATCCCAATCACCACAATCATTCCCATGCTGACCGCTATTGGCGATCGCCAGTGGCAACAGTTTAAAGAACTGGAGGCGAATTTTGTATCCCAGTATGGGGTGGAAGTGTGGCAAGAAGTTTTTAACTTCCGTGTCCTACCAGCATTGGATAAGGATTCTAATCGTTGGTTGCTGGTTCACTGGTGTGGAGAGGGAATTAACTGGGTTAAAGATGTGGCCTAGTGACAGGGGATTGCTAAACAATTGCAAGTCACAGTAGTGGCAGCAATCCTTAGCTTTCACAGCAAAATATTAATGTGAGCAGCTAATACTAGATTTTGAATTTGGAATTACTTATGGGTAATCGTGAGAAACAAACGGGATTTCTATGACTTCACCCTCAGTTTCTCCCACTTGCACTTTCAACCCCACGCCACCAGCTTTGGTGCGAATGTAACCTAGTCCAAAGTAACCATCAGCCGTTTGGGTGTAACTGGTAAGTTTGCCGACCTTTTCATCTCCAACTGCGATCGCACTTCCAACTGACGCAGGAGCAGTGAGTCTTATACCCAAAAGGTGTTGTTTTACACCTTTGTATGTATTTAACCGAGCAATAGTTTCTTGCCCAATATAGCAACCTTTATTAAAAGAAATTGTTTGCCACAAACCAACTTCTAGAGGATTGTAATCATCTGTGAGTTCCGCATCTGGGGCGGGGCGGCCTTGTAAGATTCGCAAAGCATCCCAGGCGCGATCGCTCATCTCTACCGCCCCAGCTTCTAACAATTTGTTCCACACCGAAGATTTATCAGTATAGGGGAAAGTAAAAGTGTATCCGGGTGCAGCTAACCCGCTACCCACAGCAATCCGCACGCCCTCAGCCGGAGCGATCGTGTATACTTGGTGACTACCATAAGGTTGGCCGATGAGTTCGCCAATACCCAACTTTTCTAAAACAGCATCGCTTCCTGGGCCAATCAGGCTGAAGGTGTTGGTGTATTGGGTAATATCAGATAATTCCACCTTATCTGCATAGAAAATATATTTATCCAGCCATTCCATCAAAAACTGGCGACGGTTAGGTGAAACCAGCAAGATTACCGCATCTTCTCTAACGTAGGCGGTTACTAAATCAATTGTTCTGGCTGTGGAAGTGACAAAAACCGTATCACAACCTTGTCCTGGTTTGAGTATTTGGAAATTGTTAGTACTTTGGTTGTGTAAGAAATTGAGGCGATCGTCGCCAGCTACTTTGATCCGTCCCCAGGCGGTGCGATCGCAAATTGCAACCCCAACTCTGGCGGCTTGGATAGCTGCTGCGTCTTTATCGTCAAGTGTAGATGTTGGCATAGCGATCAGAAGTTGCCCTGTTTGAATGTTGTCGCACTGGAAATCTTAGGTAGGGTCGAGGTGTGCATTACTGCATCACCCCTCCCATTCGGAACCGTGCTTGCGACTTTCACCGCACACGGCTACTCAGTGTGTTATCCATTTTGTCATATCGGACTCCCTGACCTTTAACTCTTTTTGTAAGACGGAATATCATTTATCCACTCCCAGTCAACTTTTTCCCAGAATTGAGATAATTTCTCAAGGAATTTAGAGTGGTCTTTCTTCCGAATTTCTTTTAAGTCAATTGCGGTCTTTTTGTCGTGACAATGCCGATGCAATAGTTGTAGATTTTTGTATTCATCCTTGCCGCCTAATGCTCTGGGGATGATGTGGTCTTCTTCTATCACATCCCATTCCTGGAAGTATAATCCACACCAAGGACATTTACCCTTTTGTCGTTTTAACAACTTAGCCTTACGATTAGGCATTTGGGGGTGTGTTCCTAGTCTTTTACTCCAATAAACTGTATCGCCATCGTAGGGGCTTTTATCGCTTTTAACTTTTACATAGTCAGTGCTACTGCATTCAACCTGTCTATGTTTTAGTAACCGGAAGGTGTTCGCAGTTCCTTCCCTGGTTGCAAATACCCAGTTATCACCTTTTATGGAACTCCAATATTTGATGTGACCATCATTAATGTTTCCACAACGGTTTTTTGCCCATCGTCGAAGTTTCAGGTATGTGAGGTTGTCTTGTTTTGCTAATTCTCCGACCGTTGCGGCATCGGATTTTGAATAATAGGAAGTCCATCCCCTTATAACAGGGTTGAGGTCTTTTATTAGTGTCACTTGGGGAGAAAACCTATGTTTTGTGATGATTCTTCCTACATCCTCAAGGTGAACCTTACTCGCCTTCTTGGATGGGATGATGAGAGTATTAAAACCTAATATTTTACCTTCGGCGGTTTTATTGCTTCGGTATATTCCGGCAGGGTATTGCTGGATATGATGACCTAAAAAGTCAAATCCTGCTTTACCATCCTCGCTTAACTCTGAATTAAATGTGTGGGTTAAGCGTGTTTTTTCAGGTTTTAATTCAAGTCCTATGCCACTTAACCATTCCGAGATAATTTCTCGGCATCTTTGGACAACGGCTTTGTTTTCATGAAGTATCACAAAATCATCAGCATAGCGGATAATATTGGGGGACTTAAATTCCGTACCCTTTTTGTGATACCAGGTTTCCCTTCTTGTATGTGACATTTCGGGGAATGCCTGTTTTATTCTTTCTTCTATGCCGTGGAGAGCTATGTTTGCCAATAATGGAGAGATGACCCCACCTTGTGGCGTGCCCTCAGATGTAGCAGTAAAGGCACTTTTGTCTATCACCCCGGATTTTAACCAAGCTTTTATTTGTCGCCTGATTTTCCCCTTGATGTTCAACTTTTGGAGCAGTGCCTCATGATTGATACGGTCAAAGCACTTGGCTATATCTGCGTCTAATACGTATTTAGCCTTGCTCTGAATACAGAGTTTAATCTGTCTTATCGCATCGTGGCATGACCTTCCGGGTCTAAAGCCATAAGAATTTGGTTCAAAGACTGCTTCCCATTCTGGCTCAAGCGCAGCTTTTACTACGGCTTGTAGTGCGCGGTCGTACATTACGGGTATTCCTAATGGGCGTTTTTCTTCTCCTCCTGGTTTTGGAATCCATACTCTACGAGTAGGTTTGGATTCTCCAGTAAGTTTTAGTTGCCCTGCCAGTTCAAGACGTGCTTTTGGGGGCAGTGATTTAATACCGTCCACACCTGCCGTCTTTTTACCTTGGTTATCTTGTGTAACCCGTCGTACCGCTAACACCCTATTAGACCAAGACCTCATCAACGTCTTTTGGAGCTTACGGCATTGCTTGACATCACCACGGCAAGAAGCAGCATAGATGCGTTTTTGCAACTTAAAAACAAATCTTTCGGCTTGTCGCCAATTGATTGTTTTCCATCCCTTGGTATTCATTATTGAATCCGAATTAGGCTTGTTCATGGCTACTTATACCTCCAGCTATTTCCACACTGCGGTTCACGTCTGCTTATCCCGGCAGTTACGCCATCCCTTTTTAGGCATTACCCGTTAATTCGGGTTAGGCTTTTGCTTTTTGAACCATCCTGCTCCATCGTTGCTTGTGGCTTGACACCTACCTGTTACCATTATCAGGAGCATACGAGGGAGTTACTTCGTTCCCACTATCCATTTCAAGTCGTTAGGGTGTGTCTTTCCATCGAGGGTAAGAGTGGTGCGCTATCACGGTTTTGTAATCCTGATAGTCTCTACCTTTGTCGGTTATTTCCGACCCAAGGGCGTGGATTGTTTACCACTAGCTTATTACCCTTGGCAACGCTTAACGGTGGTTCATACGACACTTCGTTCTTTCTACCCATAGACTCTTGCTAGCAGCTTGCGCTTTCAGTTATTACCGCCTTAACTGCTTTCACTCCCGCTTCTGTCTCTGGGTTGTCAGTCCAGATACAGGGGAAACTCCTCATCTACCTTGCGGTAGAGGGCGCTGTGTGCTTTAAATCCCGCACCGAGACAGTAGGACTTGGTGTATTTTGGATTAGGTTATAATTCAAGTTCAGTCACTTAAATCTTTTTTCCCTTTATCCTCTAGCTGTCTGAGCTAATGCTCGGCTAGATTTCCTCACCTACATGGATAGTGAGTTGTCATTGGTTGAGGATTAAAGTGCGAACTCTACCCATAGTGGGTTACTCAACCATTGCCAGTCATCCCCCTATTCAGGTTTCGACTGAACGAATCGCACGCAAATAAGCGTTTGCGGCTTCAATCTACCTCCGGTTTTCTTCTAACGTCTAATCAAAATCTTATCAACATCACGATTTTGTGAAGAAAATTAAAGCTGTGGTTAGCAAAATCATTCTTTTGTTGATGAAAATCGCGATTTTGTAAAGAACATTTAAGCTGTGGTTAGCAAAATCATTCTTTTGTTAATGAAAATCGTTATTTTGTGAAGAATGTTAAAGCTGTGGTTAGCAAAATCATTTTTTTATTGATGAAAATTGTGATTTTGTGAAAAATATTAAAGCTGTCGCGACTTACTTAACTTTAGCAAGGCTTGAGGTGATATATCTCGATTATCTGCAACTTTTTCGAGCGATCGCAATGTATCTGTTGGTATCTTTATTAGTACTGCCTCTGTTCTAGTTCTTCAGGCTTGTTCATATAGCTTTCTTTCAATGCGAGTAGTGTGATGATTGGTTGATTAGGATGGGGTGCGATCGCCTTGATTATGACAGTGCAATTACTGAGGCAAATATTTTATAGGAAAGTCCTATACAGGTTAATTGATGTAGGAGTTGAACTATGGATAAAAAAGAACTGCTCAGGCGTTATGCAGCCGGAGAGCGGAACTTCTCTGGGATTGAAATCAGTGCGGACGACTTGTACGCTGTTGACCTTAGTGGTGCCGACTTGAGTGGTACTAGGCTGGAACAATTCGAGATATCTCGTGCCATCTTGATAGGTGTTAATTTGTGGAATACTTATTTGACCGATTCCAGCCTTAATAGTGTTGATTTGAGCCGAGCTGATCTCAGGGGAACTGACTTGCGTGGAGCTAGTCTCAATTGTGCTAACTTGACCGAAGCCGATTTGAGAGAAGCTAGATTTGGAAACACTACGTTCTACAGGGCTAATCTGACTAGAGCTAACTTGGAAGGCGTTGATTTTAGGGATACTAGCTTGCGACAGGCTAATTTGACTGGAGCCAATCTTGAAGGAGCTAACCTTAGCAGAGTTATTTTCCACAACACCATCATGCCAGACGGCAGTATTAGGAATAGCAGCAGTTAAAACTTCCATAAAGCAAGTTCCATATCAAGCTACTATTCAATAGACCTCTTGCAAAAGTCCCTAATACCCCAACCCCAACAC
>NZ_CAXTNP010000007.1:55882-63174 GCF_964245575.1 uncultured Nostoc sp.
GAGTAAAGCAAATGCTCCCCTCCCCAAAGCATCGGGGAGGGGAGCATTTGCTTTACTCAAATGCGGGGTGAGGTTCTTATTTTTGATTTATGCAAGAGGTCTAATTTGAAGATAAACGTTCCTTTTACGAAGTTGATTTGCACGAAACAACCAAACTAATCAAGCAGAAAATAGACACTCAGGTATCAGGAAGTCAAGTAGTTCTACAACGAATCATTCACAAGCAAGTCTTAGACGACTTTAAGAATGCAGAGCAACAGATTAATGACTACATCAAAAGCTTTCAAGATGAGTTTGACCGCTTGTTGAAAGAACGGGAGACCAGAGAAGCCGAAGCTGAACAAATTTGTGAAACTCTTAATGTTCAAAAAGTCAAGCTGAATGAATACTTGAATGAAGTAACTGCTATTCAAGCATCCTTGGATAATTGGAAGCCATTACAGAGAATCAGATAGGCGATAGACCACTCCCACATTCCAAATAGGTTGAAAAAGCGATCGCCTTATCTTATCAGCCCATGCAAGTGGGCTTTGTTCGTGTATTATATTTTCAAGGCTTCAACTCTCTGGCAATTTAGCAAACGTCTGCTCAACTAACTCCTTTGACTTAGCATCCAAACGCAGCCAATCCACTTCACCGAATTCATCGATTAAACTAGTATCAATATCAGCAGTTTCCTTCTCTGGGCTGTATTCAAGAAAACACACCTGATAACACAGTTCCCACAAATCGATACTCGCTTCTTGCTGTTGACGCTGTAAACGTAGATGATATCCTGGATGGGGCATCGGCAGACGAGCCAGAGTTCCTCTGATTTCATCTGCTTCTTGGGGTGTTGCAGTTTCCATTGCTTGCAATAGCTCAGTCACCAATGCTTTGATTTCATCAGTGGTGCTAGGCGGCCAAATCAGGACATCATGGTAAGTTCCCGTCCAGGAAGATTCATCAAGCTGCTTGCGGATATTATCGATAACGCGAATGAAAGCAGGTTGCATGAGGATTTCAGCCTGCTGCCATGCAACTGGATTTGTTATTTTGGGTGGCATTGGTAATAAACAGGGGCACTAAAAGAAAAATAAACAGTCTGCGTTTATTAAAAAGCTGCGTTTTTAATCTAAATCTTTTCTCAAGATAGCGGATTTCATTGAAGAAAATTTGGAGATATTTATTACCAGCTGGAAAATTAGGTAATAACTCTGGGGAGGGAATATGATAGGCAAGCTACTAGACCATCGTTACCAAGTAATTCGAGTCTTCGCGATGGGAGGATTTGGTCAAACCTACATTGCCCAAGATACTAGGCGGCCCGGCAATCCCATCTGCGTTGTCAAGCACCTCAAACCCGGAACTGACCCCAGAGTTTTTGATACTGCTAAACGCCTGTTCAACAGCGAAGCCGAAACTTTAGAAAAACTGGGCAATCATGACCAAATACCCAGGCTGCTAGCATACTTTGACGAAAACCAAGAATTTTATTTAGTACAAGAATATATCGAAGGACATACCCTAGCTGAGGAACTTATACCTGGTAAGTGCTGGAGTGAAAGCCAAGTAATTCAACTATTGCAAGAAGTTCTAGAAATTCTCGAATTTGTCCACCGCCAAGGCGTGATTCACCGCGACATCAAACCGGATAATATCATCCGCCGTGCTTCAGATAATAAGTTAGTTTTAGTGGACTTTGGGGCAGTGAAACAACTGCGTACACAACTGGTAACAGTGGGCGGACAACCCTCTGCCACAGTAGTTATTGGTACTCCTGGCTATATGCCCACAGAACAAGGGCAAGGTAAACCCCGTCCCAACAGTGATATCTATTCTCTTGGCATTATCGCCATTCAAGCATTAACAGGATTACAGGCAACAGAATTGCAAGAAAACCCGGACACGGGTGAAATCATCTGGCAGCAATCAGTAACTGTGAACTCTCGACTGGCGGCGGTATTGTCTAAAATGGTGAGTTATCACTTCAAAGACCGCTACCAAAACGCCACGGAAGCACTGCAAGCATGTAAAGAGGTGATTAATCCTGTACCTGCACTTTCCACACCTCAAGAATCTGCCAAAAATTCTAGTTACCAAGCAGCCAAATCCCAGCCTCAAGTATCTCGCCTGCTAACTGTTGCAGTTGCACCAGCAAATCCTATCCCCGCCAAACCTGCGCGTAAAGATTCTGACAAATCCGACCCATGGCCGATATTAATTGGCATATTATTGGCAGGTGGTACGGCTGCTTTGGTAGCAAATATATCTCCAAATGTGAAAAATTTAGCTTTTAACCTTACAGGTAAGGATACTGCCTTAGCAAACAAATGCTTGGCTGTTGTCGTCGGAAATTCTAATATTCGTTCTGAACCTAGTTCGATAAATTCTGATAATGTTTTGCAAACAGTTGCTGATAACACCAGTTTCGATGTGACTGGCAAACGCACAAAACGAGGTTGGATAGAAGTTAAACTTAAATCTGGTCGTTTGGCTTGGGCACACTCGGATGTGATAACCAATAATCAAGAATGGGGTTCTTGCCTGCGCGAAAAAGGCATTGCAACTAAGATTGTAGATGATAGTACCCTGATTGCGACTCGACCGACTCCCAAGCCACAACCCAAATCTAGGGATGTAGTAATTCCATTACCAGAAAAGCCGAAGGTGTCAACTGACGACGCTGCCAAATCAGAGCGATCGCAGCCTAATGATAACAGTGCCAATATTATCGAACAAGCAAAAAAGAAGTATGATTCAGGGGATATAATTGGAGCGATCGCACTTTTAAAATCAATTCCAGCAAATGCTGCTTCTGGTATCCAAGAAACAGGCAAAATGATTGCCCAGTGGCAGCAAGATTGGGCTAAGGCAGAGGCATTATCTAATGAGATCAATAAAGCAATAGATGATGGTAAATGGGATAAAGTTTTAGATTATAGAAACCATCCAGAAAAGTTGCCTAATACTCAATATTGGCGAAATAGAATAGAACCATTATTTAAACAAGCAGCCGAAAATCTGGCAAAAAAGGGACTAACTGAGCTAGAAAATCAAGGTAATCAAAAAAATACCCAACAGAAACTTCCCGATACTAAGCAACCTGCCACTAGAGAGAGTCCTAATCCTACAGAAACTCCTGAAAGCGGTTTGTGAGATCAAAGTTTGCTAATTATAATGTTTCAGCATCTATTGGTAATAGGTAATAAATAATCTTATTATTTTTATCTATCGATGTTGAACTAATTTATCTTTTATTGATGTATATTTTCAGCATTTTGAAGGGCTTGTGCTAATAATTGTTCGCTTTTATCTTTTTGTTTTAATTGTGCGTACTCAATATATGATTAATAATACCGCGTGAGCGCAGGTTGTCGTACTCCTACGGAGAAGCAAGCTACGCGTAGCGTCTCGCAGAGAAGACATCGCCAGTTTTTTGAGTTTCATCCGCTTTTTGAGCTTGATTAATCACTCATGTACAAAAAAAGCATCTAGGCAGTATTTTAACAGTGTTACCCTGTATATCTCTTACCTAGATGCTTTGTCTGATATTTTTTGTTGTTACTGCATTTCGTCGTATTCTGGGGCTTCAACTCGTCTTGTTTCCATCCGCGAAGCAGGCAAAAACTCAGCGCGACGGACTGGAACCAAGGGCGGCGTATTTCCTTGGTAAGGGTGAATCACTTGTACAGTACGGGCTGGGCGCTGCCGTGGTGAGAATAAAGCCAATACCCCAGCGACGACAACACCACCACCAATAGTGAGAGTTGCGCCTCCTACAGCCCAAAGCACGGGTGAAGACCACCAAGAATTTTGCGGCTGGAGTGCTGTTGATTTTTGTTGGTTATACTGCTGGGCTTGTTGCCACTGCTGCTGAGTATTGAAATTTTGAACTTGGCCCTGGAGTTGTTGATTTTGCAACTTCAGCTGTTCATTGTCGTTTTTTAAACGCTCCAACTGCATCTGGGTGTTCAGCTTCTCCATCTCCAGATGTTGGTCAGCATTGGCAGCAGTGGGTGGCTGATTGGGATATATTGGTTGCCCATAAGGCCCATAAGGATACATTTGTGGCTGTATTCCCGGCGCTACTACAGTTCCTGGCATTTGCGGAGCAACAGCAAAGTTAGGCTGTAGGGGGGTATTTGTTCCTTTAAGCAATACGAGAGCCGCCAGCCCAGCTACTGCAACCCCACCGATAAACGCCATACTCTCACTCATCGCCTTTGCTCCTCAATTGCGACCTAATAATAATCATTTGTGACTGACTCACTCTCACACTCATAAATTATGCCTACTTGACTTCACATAATACTCAAACTATAAGCGACCGGATCAGCTAGTTTTTTTACATCATGATATCTGATGTTAATATTCAAAACCATAACGGTCAAATTGTCTACCAAACAAGCATAGAAAAACTGCGCTGTTATACTTTTTTTAATCTACTTTCCCCGTCTAATCAAGAAGAGTATTTGTGCTGGTGCTGGTGGTCTTGATGGCAGCCTTGAGACTTTGGCAAAATTGGGCGATCGCCGATAGTCCCTGTTCTGGTGTCCCTTCTGCTAACCGTTTTACAACAGCGCTACCCACGATCGCACCATCTGCGCCCCATTCCCTTACCTGACGGGCTTGGGCAGCTTCAGATATCCCAAAGCCGACTGCGATGGGTTTATCAGTAACACTACGAATTTGTTTGAGTAAATCGGACACGCGGATTTCCAGTTGCGATCGCACTCCTGTAACCCCAGTCACGCTGACTAAATAAATAAATCCTTGGGAAGAACGAGCGATCGCTTCTATGCGTTCAGCAGAACTGGTGGGCGCTACCAACAAAATGACATCAATTCCCATCTCACTAGCTGGTTGGAGCAAGCCTGCTGCTTCTTCCAACGGCAAATCTGGTACTACCAATCCCGCAACCCCAGCCGCAGCAACTGAAGAAAGAAATTTTTCAATTCCACGGTGCAGAATTGGGTTGTAATAGGTAAATAAAATAATGGGCGATCGCAATTTGGGAGTAATCTCTTGCAGCATTTCTAGCACCTGCTCTAACTTCGTACCCCTTTGCAAGGCGCGGGTAGCAGCAGCTTGAATGACTGGCCCATCAGCCAAAGGATCGGAATAGGGTATACCCAGTTCTATAATGTCAGCTCCACTACGATCTAGAACCTGCAAGGCTTTTGCTGTTGTTTCTAAATCTGGATCGCCAGCAGTGATAAACGGAATTAGAGCGCACTCACCATTGTGCCCAAGGGTTTCAAAGCAATCAGAAATCGCAGTCATTAGTCACTAGTCATTAGTCAGTGGTCATTGGTCATTAGTCGTTGGTCATTTGTAACTAAACAAAGGACAAACGACAACTGACCAATGATAACTTTACACCTGAGATTGCTCTTCTTGTTCTATTTGGGCTTGAATTCGTGCTAGTTCTTCGGGAGTAAGCTCATCTAACCGCTTTTGCAGAAAGTCTTGCTCATACTGTTCCCGTTGTTGATGGTAGGTCATTTTTTGTCCCACCGCGCGGAAAAAATAGGTGGCTAACCAGCCAACTAACCCACTGACTAGTAAGACTTGGCTCCATATACCAGCTTTTTGATTATCCAAACCGACTAGCTGCAATCCTACATAAGCCAAGCCGCCAGCAATAAAAACACCCAAGCCAATTCCAATAGCGTCAATCCGTCGCATGAGAGTTATGACCTACCAATCTAGTTAAACTTCAATTTGTCGCCGTTGGGGTCGAAAATTTAGAAACGGCGATAGAACCAATAAACCTGGAAAGAAGAAGAACACCAAAAAGTACATAAAGGTACGCTCGATGGAGGTAGCTACATACCAACGCTGCTTCAGGTACAGCAAAATAGCAATTGGGATTACCAGAAGGTAAGCTCCAGCCAAAATCAGATAGAGCAGGGCGACAATCATAAACTTTCAAGTCTTAAGCATCTGTTTTCCATCATAGGCTGAAGAGCCAGACTCAAGAAAGTATAGTCATCACCGAAGAAGCAGGGGAGCAGGGAACTCAAAGCTGGGGAGAAAGATACTGGAATTCTCCTGCAAAAAGGGTTTCAAAGCAAATAAATTTATTTATTTATGGTATGCCTGTGCCCAAAAGCAAAAATATTTATTTTGAGCGGAAAGTGCCACAAGAAATAATGCGTCCAAGATCAAGCCCACTTCGGCTACGCTCAGTGCATCGCCTAAATTTATTTATGGGGTTCTTCCCCAAGCTTTGAGCTCCCTGCCCCTTTTCCTCTTCTGTGACGCTTTCAACATAACTACCCCATAATTTATCCTCTATGTCCATATTAATTGACAGAAAATAGTTATTATGCTAAAATTGCAAATCTGCTAGCAAAAGAATGCTCTAGTCAGACAAGATGAAAAACTCATCCAGATTGATTAGGAGGAAACAAGGAAAACTTGCAACTCTAGAAAGCGATCGCCCAATCTGGAAAAAATATTTTTAATCTAGTTGGACAAAAGACACAATTGATGGTGGAATAGATGAGGAGGTATTTGCTGCCTCCAAAAAATAACTAGTTATGCTAGTTGCAAAACACCTGCGGGGGTGTGGCGGAATGGTAGACGCTACGGACTTAGATAACTGAGCCTTGAAGGAGAAATCCCTCAAGTGGAAGCTCTCAAACTCAGGGAAACCTAAATCTGGTGACAGACATGGCAATCCTGAGCCAAGCCCAGAAATTTTAGATTTGCGATTTTAGATTTGTGATTAGTCTACAATCCAAAATTCAAAATCGTTCGACTGAGCGTTCGCGCAGCGTCTCGTAGAGAAGCCGAAGTCTAAAATCCAAAATTGAGGGAAGGTGCAGAGACCCGACGGGAGCTACCCTAACGTTAAGTCGAGGGTAAAGGGAGAGTCCAATTCTTAAAACCTGATGCTAAAACTGTCAGGTAGCAGTGAAAACTGCGGGAGGATGAAAATCCGTTGACCGTAAAAGGTCGTGTGGGTTCAAGTCCCTCCACCCCCATTAGACATGCGAAAAGACTCCTGATACTTGGTATGGGGGTCTTTTTGTACAGTGACTAATTATTTGTCGTCGGTGACGAATTGTTGTCGTTGAGCCAGATTATCTGTCATCGTGACAAATTAGATGTCGCTAGTTTGGCGGTGACAAATTCATGTCGCTGATAATGCACTCTGTAATGTATTATACAAAGCGACTAAAACGAGGGGGTGAAGGGACTTGCTTTCAACCCGCCCCTAACTTTAATAATTACTGAAACCTAACACTAATCCTGTTTGAAAGATTTTTAAATCCTCCCATTGCTGAGAGGACGGTTGCAAC
>NZ_CAXTNP010000008.1:0-61953 GCF_964245575.1 uncultured Nostoc sp.
AATTTGTGCGCTGACTATACCATATATTGCCAGCATTTAGAATGAAATAGCCCTGCGTCATAAGTGCCATCATTAGTAATAGGAATGTCAGAATTACTTACTTTCTTGCCTTGCTCATCAACAACATAAATTGTGAATAACTTTGGCTCAACCCATTGACCAATGAACCCGTGTCGCTTAGTTTGGGAGTTTTTTCTTCCTTTTTTATTAATTCGGATTCTACTCCGACCCCCATCTACGGCGATAACAACTCTTTGTCCTTTAAGAACATTGCCTTCAGCTAAATTTCCTAGTTGCTTAATTTTTGATTTTAGATTGACGCAAGTTGATGCCAATTTTACCAAAATTATATGTGAAGCGTTCAATTCGTTTGAAACTAAGATTAATCCCCCAACCAGTTAAAATTGTGTAGGCCGCTTCAAATGAACTAGCAATTGCTCCATATTGAAAAAGCTTGCCTCCAAAATCTGGAAGCTGATAACGTTAATTCTTCAGCGCAGGGAGTTGATGAGCAACCACCAGCAGCGATTCCAGAACCAATAGAACCTAATTACATACAAGTGCGTGATAACACAAAAGTTCAATCAGTAGGGAAATCAGGTTGGTAGAAAACCGATATTTGGCGGGATATTCGTGTGGATGATTTTTGTAGTTGATGGTAGCGATGGCGTAATAGTTTCTATTTTCGTTTCCAATATACTCGCTTTGCTTGAGCATGTTGGCGATGTCGGTTCGCAGACTATATTGAAAAATTCTCAACGGAATAATCAGGGTTCTAGCGTACCTTGTCACAGACTAAGTGAAAATTTGTCGCACAGTAGATGAAAAATTCCCGACCTTTTTCGCGGACTAATTGAAATTTTCCGCCAAATGAGGAAAAAAATGCAACTCATTACAGTACAAGGCTTTGGAGCAATAATTCTGTAACCAGCGATCGCCATTTAGTACGAAAGAATAAGGGTTACACAAACATAATTTTCAATTAGTCCGCGAATATTTTCACATAGTCTGCGACAATTTTCACTTTGTCCGCGAACCGACAGCGAAAATGTGACTGTAACCATAAGTTTGCCGCTTTTGAAACCATAACCTTGCTGCAGGACAAGCTCAAAGGCTTGATTTACCGTTAAGCGATAACTTCGTTAAGCTCTGCTAACGCAGCCTTAGAAAACAGGCCTTTGCCAAACAATATGCTATTTCACTATACCAAAATTTTTTATAATAGCCAGGATATTTGGGTGATGATATGCTGAGTCCGAGCGATCACTGTTTGGGTAGGAAAAGTGTCATATATGCAGGAGGTTGCAAATTATTTTGATCTCAAATTTATTAGTCTGTCTGATTAATTATCAGCACTAAAGTACTGAATTGAGTACTAAAGCACTGACTACAAAGCTAGTGCTGATTATTAGCTTCAGGCTGTTTTTGAATCAAATCGATTATACCGCTTCGTAATTCCTCAACAGTTGGCATCTGATTCAAGCGCATCAATTCTGAGATAGCTGCTGTTTCCCTATCTTTATGGCTAGTTGCAACTGCTAAGACCTTATTTTTTTTGAGGTAGAAAGCAATGAATTCTTGTTTTTGCAAATCTCCATCGACAATTATTTCATCCCAACTTTGGGCATGTCCGATGTAGCGCAACGGAAACTTAAATTGCATCGTCCAAAACAAAGGAAGCCCTCTAAATTTGACTGTTTTACCTGCCATGTTATGAGCTGCAATTCGCCCTTGCTGGGCTGCGACTCGCCAATGTTCAACGCGAATCGATTCGCTGGTACGCCAATCGGGATAATAGGCAATATCGCCTGCGGCATATATGCTATCAGCTGCACGCAAGTATTCATCAACAACAACACTGCCATCTTTGGGATGCAAATCGACACCCTCAAGAAAGTCTGTTGCGGGCTGTACACCAATTCCGACAATTACTATATCTGCTTTTAAGCGATCACCATTATCTAAAACTACAGTTTCTACTTTACCGTTACCTTCAAATTGCACCGCTTTTCTTTCAAACTTAAAGCAAACGCCGTTTTCTTCATGGACTTGCTGAAATAGTTTGCCAATTTCCTCGCCCAGGGTTTTCTTAAAAGGTACAGAATCCGGCGAGATCACAGTTACTTGTAAGCCGTGCTGACACAACCCAGCTGCGGTTTCCATGCCGATAAAACTCGAACCAATGACTACCGCTTGTCCTTTTTCCTTAATACTTGTCAAAATATAATCAGTATCATTAAAACTACGTAATGTCACAATATTTTCTAAGTCCGCACCTAGAATATCTATCTGGCGTGGTTTTCCTCCTGTTGCTACTAATAGGGCATCATAAGTTAATGAATCACCAGACGTTCCTACGTCGCTACCGCTGGCGCTATCGGTAAAGGTGATCGCTTTTGCCGTTGTTTCCACCCGTTCAACTCGCTTATTCAACAGCACTTCAATACCGTGTTCTTTGTAGAAATCGGGCGATCGCAGGGGCATTTCCTCGGAGGATGTTTTACCAATGAAGTAGTCTTTTGTCAGCTTGGTGCGATCGTAAGGTAGCTTGTCATCCTGAGTAATCATCACGACTCGCCCTTGATATCCAGCCACTCGCAAAGTTTCTGCAGCATGGACACCCGCCGCCCCTGCACCTAAGATGACAAATGTGCGTCCATCAACGTTGGGGTCGAATTGCGCCATTGCAGGCGAGCGGAATCCTGTTGTTTGCTCTGGTACGCTGACAATAACGTTTTCACCTTCAATGCGTACTTCATAGCAATCTAAATTATCCAAGCCAGGTGGCTCTAGTTGGTCGCCAGTTGTCACGTTAAAATAGGCATTGTGCCAAGGGCAAACAACATGATGTCCACTCAGCACCCCCTCTGCCAGTGACACTTTATAATGAGTGCAGTGTGCGCCGACAGCATAATACTTTCCATCGATACGACTTAGCAAAACTTCTGTCTCGCCGACAGACACCTGTCGCATTTCGCCATCATTTAGATTGGTGATATTGCCAACAACTGCTTCTATCTGTTTCATAATCAACTTTTAAATTAAGAATAATAGTTATACCAATTCTTTCAAATCCAGCTACAGATTCCAAGCTGAAAAACTAGATACAATCTTGGTACGCCTGTAAGGTCTTACACCCCTTTATTACCAATTGATATAACAGCTCTCCTCCTGCTAAAAAACAGCTTGCTTTCACCCCTGATTATTGGGTTGGTCGAGTACTAGTACAACACGGCGGAAATAAACATGCCATTTCAAATGGTGCAAAAGCCCGGAATACAATTATTTTAACTTTTGACTTTTGCCTTGCGGTGCTGGTTTCCTCTACATCGGCTAGCTCCAGGAAATATCCTGTAACACCTGTAATTTCTGCTGCATTGACAAGAATGTGAACTGTTCCAAAGCGCTCAAGTATTTGCTCTTTGGCAGCTTCAACTTCTTTAGGCTGGGTGAGGTCTGCCTGAACCGTAAATATTTCTCCAGACTTTTTTTAACTCCTCAGCCGCCAGTCGAAGAGTTTCTGAAGTCTTATCGATAATAGTAACCTTTGCACCCTCACCAGCAAGCAGTTTAGCCGTCACTTTTGCAATGCCGAAATCATCTCCAGTAACTACAGCGACTTTATCTTTAAGACTAAGATCCATACGCTATTTGTTTCTATTTCTACATTGTGAACAATTTATGCCAAACCGATCAATTGAAAAATATTCAGATAGTTTTTGCTTGCACGCTTTACTTTATTTGATCGGCTTTGAATTTTTCAACTCATCAATGGTATATATCTAAAATGAAAAGTTCTGCCTTTCGACATAGATGAACCTTGAAAACAATTGTTTCAACTGAGATTTTTAACAGAGAATTGAGAAAATTTTTGGTAGAGTTAAAAGGCAGTTTTAATTCACTGGACGCAGCAGAGGTAGCTTTTTGTGTCTGGAAGATTGTTTGCTCATTGTGCCACTTTAAGACTACGGCGTTTCAATGGGTATTGAATTGTGGTATGATTAAGCCCTGCCAGCTTCAAAAAACGCCTGTTCCACTTTGCGTTCGAGATGACAGCGATCGCTTTGTTCATCGTTAGTTAACTCCTCAATTTCGGCAACTGCAAGTGTTATTGTTGCTGAATCTGTGTTTTATTGAGGAAAGATATCTTGGTTAGCGGGGTGAACTGGTAGTTCTGATTCGTTAGATACCCAAGAGGCAGATTTTTTACGCTTAGAAGGTGGTTTGCTCATAATTCCACTTCTTTGATGACGGTGACATGAGTTTAAGTTGATCGCAGACTAACTACCTGATCGCTGCATTAGCACCACCTGATTATTAAGTTGCTGCAATACACGATCTAACGTTGTTTCAATCGGAGCTAGTCAACTTGGTCTACCTTGAGTATTAGTCAAAATACAGATGCCAAGTAAGGATAGGACAGCTTTCTGCCAACAGTATCAGCGCGACAGACCCGATAAAAATTTCATCGGGTCAATAACAAGGTACTTCATTAACTTGCGTCAACTTCTTTAATATCAAAATCCTTTATTTTCAAAAAATCTGCTGTGCGAATCAATCTCTCTACGCATTCTGAGCGAGTAATGCCTGCGGCTTCTGCTAGTTGATCGAGCATCTCTGAAGCCGATGGAGTCAACATAAATTGATACTGAGTCTTTTTTTAACCATGTGCTGATGGCACAGCTTTTTTAGCTCTCGCCATTGAAACCAATATATGCATCTGTTTACCTCAATAGATTAACAACTCTAGCTTATTATCAATATATTGATATATACATATTGATATCAATATATTGATGTCATAAGATAGTCTACATGAGGCTAACAGCTAAAACTAAAGTCTCAAAAACAAAAGGCGACCGCCCTAGCCAGAGAAACTGTGCGATCGCCTTTTTTCCAAATACATGGAGATTTAAATAATGACACATCCGCAATATACACAGCAAGTCCTCTCACGCTACACCCTCCCGCGCCTCAAAAGAATCGCCGCAGAACTCGGCATAACCGTGCGAATCGTTGGCTAGAAACTAAAACTCATAAGGGTTTCGGAGGATTAGCCGCAAGGTACAGAACCTTCTCCCAAAGGGAGAGGCTGCGCCAAGACAACTGAAGGATAAACGTAGAAGCTTAAGTTTAATTCGTTATGCCGACGATTTCGTGATTCTCCACGAAAACATAACCATTGTTCAAATATGTAAAGAGATAATCTCTGAATGGTTACTAGGCATGGGTTTGGAATTAAAGCCCAGTAAAACGAGACTCGCTCACACTCTCATACAGTATGAGCTTTCAAAACCAGGGTTCGATTTCCTTGGTTTTACGATACAACAATTTCCACAAGGAAAGTATCACTCGAAGCAGGGATTTAAGACAATCATCACCCCAAGCAAGCAGAAGCAAAAGGTACATTATAAACAAATCGCCAGTATTATTGAAGCTCATAAGGCAGCACCGCAAGCGGCGCTAATCAACCATTTAAACCCAATCATTAGGGGATGGGCTAACTACTACGCGACTGTGGTAAGTAAGGAAGCTTACTCCGATATCGATGACCTCACGTACCAAAAGTTAAGCGCTTGGGCAAAACGCCGCCATCCTAAAAAGAACGGGGAATGGGTGTCAAAAAGGTATTGGCAATCCATAGGCGGTGATAATTGGGTATTCGCAACCAGGAAGTCAGGGTTAACCCCACTTCGGTTACTAAACCATGCCGACACTCCAATAGTGCCTCATGTGAAAGTTAAAGGCGAATCGTCACCATAGGACGGAAATCTGGTTTATTGGAGTTCGAGAATGGGTAATAACCCAGAAATGCCAAATAGGATTTCAAAACTCCTAAAAAAGCAAAAAGGGAAGTGTACCCACTGCGAAATGTTCTTCCGTGAAGACGATGTGATGGAAGTTGACCATAACATTCCGAAATCGAAAAGTGGAAAGGATGATTATAAAAATCTTCAACTTTTACACAGACATTGCCACGACACAAAGACAGCCCTAGATGGCAGTCCTGGCACAAAATCTGGCTGTAATAGTGCCGAGCCTAAGCCCACCAAAAAACTCGAACGGGTTGAGGACAAATGGGTAATGAGGTATGCATGACAAGCACCAAACCATTGAGGAGCCGGATGATGCGAAAGTCTCACGCACGGTTTTGAAGACCAACGGGGTTGGTAACAACCTCGTTGAGTTTAATCCAACAGGGGACAAGAGAGCTGCTGAGACTTGGGTAGACGCAATTCTCGCCCACCAGTCAGCCCAGCTTCAGAAGGTTGACAACCAAACCCTCGCCCAAGCCGAACTTAACCACTTCATCTTTCATCAGCGTAGGCGTAGCCCGCCGCAGGCATCGCTAATATACGCCCCTGTAAATATTCAAATGTTCCATCTGAGCGCCATCGCTTTAACCATCGGTGGGACGAGCTTTTCGATGCCCACATATCCCCCCGTGGTAGATCACACCATCGACACCCAGTAATCAGAATGTACAACATACTATTTAGCACATGGCGATACGGCGCATGAGGCATTCCTTTACTACGTTTTTCTGACTCCTTGGGAAATATATCTTTAAACAACTTCCATTCCAAGTCGCTCAATCCTTCAAAACGCCCAGCCATACAGTGATGCACCCAACTCAAGCCAGAAATAAATTACCACATTTTGATATTAGTGGGATAGGCTCGTACAACTCCGGTGTGTTTGTACGAGTTTTTTTTCCAATTTTCTTGTTCTACTGAGTCTGCAAGTTCGTGTGCTGGACGTGGTACTTTTATACGCATCTCAAAAGCCCGCAAATATTCCCACCCCCTCTGAGGGTGGATAGGACAGTCAAGATGATTACTCATCCAATCCACAACTTTTCGACCATTCCATAAACCGTCATCAGGTGGTGGCTCTTGCAATGCTTGCCACAGTAAAGCTTGTTCCATCTCTGATCCCAACGTCTCAGTACCGAGATGTTCGTGACGTTTATCCTTTAAACCATCAACACCTAATTGATTATAACGACCTACGATTTTATAAATAGAACCTCGCCGATATTTTGTGACTTTTGCTACTTCTTCTGCCCTGTATCCGCAAGCTAGGAGCCAGATTACTTGCCAACGCGTGCGTTCTATGGGGTCTGATGCTTGACGGTAAAGCTTTGACAACTCTTCTACAGAGTGATGTTGCTCTAGTTTCAATTTTTTCGGCATGGCGATCGCCTTAACAATGCACCCTTGATTTTTTAGTGACAATTATATCACTTCGATGCTACCGGATTTGATATCACAGTTGAACAGGTTATGTCTGTCTCTTCTTATAACTTTATTCTAGAAGCCCTTTTCTATGCAGCTTCACATTAAATTGGTATTAATATCAAAACTTGTTTATATTTTTGGCAAGTCTCTGATTAACTCAAGCGTGCTGGGTCGTTTTTCATGGTTTAGTCTAGTTAGGAGTACCAAACTAAATTTCCAAAAAATAAGGATACGGATTTAAGATGTTTCCAGGAACTAAAACCTTGGTTTTTAGGCTTTATAGAATGAGCCTTCTGAGTTTTGCACTCCTGACTAGTCTAAACTCCAGAAGGTCTTCAATCGCTTCCATTGTCGCTCTGTCAAGTCGCCTCGACCCTGCGGTGGAAGAATCATAGGTAAATGAGGAAGTTCAATTTAAAACAGCGATATCATACTTAAGGTTACTTTAAACATGATGTCTTATGTTTCCTCAAAAAAGTATTTACGTTAATTGGATTACTATCTCATTAATTCTTTCAATCCCACCTTTATTTCATTGTCCAACTTCTTTCTTTGGATACGAGGTATCAGCTAAAACCTTACCTGTCCCTCAAACAAAGGTAAACCAATTATTATCTAAACCACTTGAACAGCCCCAAAGTAAGCAAAATGGCCTTGCTGTCTTAAATCCTTCTTGGCAACCAGGAACTGTTGATGTGTTGACCATTGGTCGTGGCGAAGGAGGACATACACTTCCAGTTCGTTGCGTCGGCTTTAGTCCAGACGGTCAATACCTGGCCAGTGGGAGTGCAGACAAAACGATCAAAATCTGGAATTTAGCAGAGCAGAAACTAGAACGCACCCTTAATGATCAAAAACAACCAGCTCAAGTTAATGCCCTTGCCTTTAGCCCAGATGGTCAATTCCTTGCTAGTGGTAGTTTAGATGGTGCTGTTAGGCTATGGGATTGGAGGAATAGAAATCTGATCAAGACTTTTCCTAAGCATTCCAATATTGTTACAAGTGTCGTCTTCAGCCCTGATAGTCAGACTCTTGCTAGTGGTAGTGGTGACAAGACTATTGAATTATGGAATGTTAGGACGGGTGATTTACGTCGTAACATAGCAGAAAAACAATGGGTTACTTCATTAGCCTTTAGCCCAGATAATCGAACCCTTGCTACTGGTGGTTTAGGTAGGACTGTTGAGTTGTGGAATCTAAAAACTGGCAAATTTATCCGCACGGTTGCCAAGCATACACATCCTGTTAACTCTATTGCTTTTAGCCCAGATGGCAAAATTATCGCTAGCGGCGGTGGAGATAAAACAATTAAACTATCGGTTGTGGAGACAGGGAATTTGCAAGCCTCTCTGGCAGGTCATTCAGATGAAATTACTTCCATTACTTTCAGCCCTAATGGTCAAATCCTCGTGAGTGGTAGTTGGGACAAAACTGTAAAGATATGGAATGTGAAAACTAGACAAAAAATTCGTGATTTTGCAGAAAACTCCCAGCGAATTTTGTCTGTTGCCTTCAGCCCAAATGGAAAAACCTTTGCCAGTGTTAGCGGAGACAATACTATCAAAGTTTGGCAGTCAGTGAAGTAATTCACAAGGGCAGGGGGGCAAAAGAGCAGGGGGAGAAAAATTACTAATGACAACTAACAACTGATAACTAACTCTTTTACAATCTCTTTTTGCTCCAACCTGTATTTGGTGCAGACTTAAACTGGGTTTTTCGCCGGGGTTTAGACTGAACTAGTCTTAGTAGTGGCTGAGGTTGAGTTTTTTGTGATGATTTAATCCGAACTGATTTTGGTGCTGATTCAGACCTTACTACTCTTGGTAAAGATTTAGTCCGAACTGGTTTTGATGGCGATTCATATTTAACTACTCTTGGTGTTGATTCAAACTTAACTGGTTTTAGTATTGACTCAGACCGATTTGGTTGTGGAAGAATTGTTGGTTTAGGAATATTTTTACTAGCTGTTATGTGTTCCTCTGCTTTTTCAATAATTGGCTTCATCTTAGTTTGCCAATAGTGGGTATCTTGCTTTATCGGTTGCCCAAGTAGCCTTACATGATTAGCTTGATTTATTGCTTCTGCCCAGTTGCTTTCATTGAGTGCATTCTGAGCTAATTGTAGATAATTTTCATTGTTTTTCCACTCAGTTTGCCATTTCTGGATGGTTTCGTTAGCATTTTTGGCAACAGAGCTAGTTTTCGGAATAGCTTTGATGATATTAATTGCATTTTCAAAGCCTTGGGAGTTGTAAGATTTGAGGTATAATTCTTGAGCTTGTGTAAAAAGCTTTTCAGACCATTGGCTAATTAACTGTTGAGCTTCTTGGTAAAAACTACTATTTGATGCGATGATAGTGAGCTTTGCGATCGCATCCTTAATATTGTTGTTTTGCGCCAAATCTTTAGCTTGTGCAAGCTGACACTCGTTTATTATATTTTGAGCAGCAACATAAATACTTGATTTCTGTGGCACTGTTTGTGCTTTCTTGACGCACTCGTCAAATTTTTTTCCAGCTTTTAGCTGTTTGGCGCTCTCTAAAACAGCCTGATGTGGGTCGGCTTGCAATTGAGTAAAAGTGTAAATACCCAAACTTACACTTGCGGCAAGAGCAGCAGTTACAAGTGTTGCTTTACGTAAAAGTGGCTGTAATTTTTTCTGATCCTGCCCTTTTTCCTCTCCTTGTTTTTTTGTCTCCTTTATTAAGGTATTTGGGAGCAAATCATATGTTCTAACTTTTTCTATTGATTCTGCAACTGTTTGATCCAAATAGAAAATACTTTTATTTGGCGGGTTCGGCTCATCAGTGTCTACAAAAATTTCTTGCCCAAAATGGATAGTAGATTTGCTTAACTCGCTTTTATTAGTAAAAGCCAGTTGCAGCACTCGTTTCAAGTTGTCTACTGTGGCAAAGCGATCATCTGGGGTCTTTTGTAAACACTGCATAACCGCCGCTTCTATTTCTGGCTGAATGTACTCACAATCTAGTTGTGACCTGAGCGGTATAGGTTGCTCAGATGTGTGAGCTACAAACCACGACATCGGGCTGATTTCTTGGGGATTGCGACCAAGCCCAAACGGATCAGTTCCACTGAGCATTTCGTACAGTAGCATTCCCAAACTGTAAATATCTGCTCGCCTATCCACACCTGTTGTTTTAGTTGCAAATTGCTCAGGGGCAGCGTAGTGAATTGTACCAATGAACATACTTGTTAATTTTGTATGTTCAGAATAGTCATTACGGATTTTGGCAATGCCAAAGTCCAAAATCTTCACTAGTTCGCCTAACGATGTAGGCATTAAAAAAATATTGTCTGGCTTTAAGTCACGATGGATTACCTGTACATGCTCACTGCACCTTCCTCGATCTCGCCAGAGGGTGACCCCTTCATGAGCAAGTTTAAGTCCATCACATACCTGGCTAATAATGGTAACCGTCCGCTCTACAGTTAGCCGTTTTTGTTGCTGCAATAATTGTCTAAGTGTCTGCCCAGCTAGATACTCCATGACGTAAAAGGGTTGCACTTCATCAGTCACCCCATAATCACTGACCTCAACAATATGCTCACTTTTGAGGGCAGCAGAGACAGTTACTTCACGTTCAAAGCGCTTTCTCAAATCTGCCGACCCTACAAATGTATCCTTGAGTAGCTTTAGCGCTACTTGCTTACCTATCAAGGTATCCGTTGCCAAGAATACATCTGCCATGCCGCCCGTTCCTAGACGCTTGTCTAGACGATAACGCTGACCATCGCCTAGACGGCGACCTATCCAAGGCTCTGACAAATGAGTTGAGTTCATCTAGCAGGCTCCATCTAATTACTTGCAGTTGAATTGCGCGAAAATTCGCACCGTAACTACTAAGTTAAAAGTGTTATATTTAACACACTCTTTTTTAGCGTGCATCTGACTTTATACATAAGTCTACTTACTGAAGTTTCAGCTTTCCGCATTTCTTCTTAGAGTAGCATCTCCCGGCTCTGTGTGTTCCTCACAGCTACTTATCTTGACTTAGGGACTTCCAGAGAATGAAATATACAGTATATTGAAATGATAATCATTATTATGGAAGGGAGAGGATATTAGCATCCTCTCCCTCCCCACCCTTGACCTCCACCCACCTTATAATGATTATCATTTTTACTATTTGTATATTTTATTTCTTGGAAGTCCCTTAGTGCCTGAGATATCGTCCTTTAGTTCTGCAATATCATTTTCCTTTTTTATGTGAGGAAATCAAATCAGACTTCTGTCTGATCTCTTCTGCTTTAAACTTCTCTTATATAGAGTTATATAGTCTATATCTAAGTAGTTGCTTAAAAGTATGACTGTTTGTTTTTTGCGTTTCTCCCTCTGCCCCAATTTGAGATTATCTTCTTTCAATGTTGTGCTAATTGGATAGGCACTCACAAGGGTGCGAAACCAACCAATATTTTCTAGACTTGTCGTCTAAAAAATAAATGTTTATTGATGTCTTAACCTATACACTTAATGATTATGAGACAGCCCTCTATGCAGAATCCATTCAACGAACTTGACCCTTCAGAGCAAAAGTTACGGGAGGCACTCGAACAGGTAGAAGTAAGCGATGCCTCCGGCGGGCTACGCCTACGCATATCGCGCCAGCCTGAATGGACTAGGACTCACTCAGTCAAAACTCCATCGGTCAGACCTTCTCAAATCGCAATAGACACCGACATCAACGCAGAACCATTGTCAGCACAAATCTCTGAAAATGTGACCATTGTGCAAGTCGCAAGTCCTCTTTCAGAAGCAGAAGCAGGAAATGACAAGACCGTTTTGCAAATACTACCGAACCCAAAGCCCCAACACTCTCCTGTTTCGGAAGTATTAGTCAATCATGTATCTATCTCACCCCAAAAACCTGGAGTGGTAGAACGGATCGGCTCTTCATCTCAACCTACGCAAACTGTTGAGGCAGTAGGCCTTACACCAAATCCCATTGCTCAATTTTCCTTAGAGAATGATTCTAAAAATCTTAATGCTGCTGGGGTTGCTGTAGTTCAAAACCATGACAACACCATTGTTCAATATTCAAATTCGGTCAATCAAAACTTAACAGATCGGACTATTGTCCAATACTCGGACTCAGCCATTCATAATCCAGCAGATCGAACGGTTTATCAAGCAATACGGCCATTGTCTACCGAGCTGGATCAAACGGTTTTCCAATCGAGGATGCGACAATATTCAATGTCAAAGCCTGCGGAGATTGTACCAAAAAATCGGGCGCATGTTCAACTATTCCATCCAAGTATTTTTCGGGATATCTTTCGGACATCAGGCTCGTTTACCTCGCGCTTTATAAGTCTCACAGGGCAATTTTTTGATTCAATCTGGAGGAAGATTGACCTAAAGCAACTACAATCTCGTTTTCATTTAGGCAGGGAGCAAGCTGTGGTGAAGACTTTAGAACAGCCGTCTTCAAGCCGCATCAATGGTTCTACTTATAACGTAATGGTTTCAGAAGAGCCGCCTAGCTCGGAGCAGTATCAGAAAAAACTGCGGGAGTTGGATTTTTGTCGACTTTCTTTTGCCAAAGAATTGGCTAGAAATGGTAAATTTCGCAATGCGCGAACTCTGGCTGAACAAATTTCTGAGACGAGCCACTTTTTTAAGGATGCCCAAATGCTGATTCAAAGTTGGAAGTAATTTTAAGGAACTGCCTTTTGGGATTTGAAATGCGACGTTTGTCTGTTTTCATCCTTCATTACCCACCTTAATATGGGCTTATCCACGGAAATACGCACATCATAGTGTAGCAGTCGTCTAAGCCTGTCCTTGGAAAGTTAACACCCATAAATGATTCGGTGATGTCCATGTCCCAAAAATTTAGTCATGCAAACTTAACCTATACAGATTTTGAGTATAACCGTCTGGCACAGTCAGCTCAACAATATCTCAACAATCCGGTGCTAATGCATCAATTATGCGATCGCGTTTACGAACGACTCTACGCAGACATCAAAATTCAGATAGAAAGAATCGGTAACTCTAGTACAGGAAGACAATAAAATGGCTACACAACAATCCAATTCTTACGCTGAGAATTACGTTACAACCAACCGATTCTATGTAGAAATTGGGAAAAATATAGTTGCTTCATTTTCAGAATGTTCAGGCATCAGTATTGAAGTGGAAAAGGAGGTATATTATGAGGGTGGCGTAAACGAGCAGCAAAGAATTAGTTTAGGACACACTCGTTTTTCAGATATCACACTAAAGCGGGGGACAACTGACGACCATACCTTTTCGCAGTGGTTAGGCGAATTATTTGAGCAAAAAACGCAGCGACGCAACGTTACTATTTTGACATACAACCAAGCTGGAGAAATCATGAAGAGCTGGTGCCTGATTGGTGCCATTCCAGTGGGGTGGAAACTCCCAAGTTTAGAGGCTGATGGGAATACGGTTGCAGTTGAAGAATTAACTTTAGCCTTTGAGGGTTTGAAAATTGGCAAGCAGTCTGCTGGTGGCGATGCAGTCTCTAGAGATGCGAAGGGATATTTTGGTGAAAGCGCCTGGAAATGAACGAAAATTGGAAGTTTAATCATGAGTGAGTTTAACCGCCCTATTGAGTCCAAATCGTCAGAGCGCTCTAACGGCGCTTCTGACGATGATGTAGACAACGAAGCAGATAAGACAGTTCATGACCTATTGCGGCAGCTCAATCGGAGTAACGCAGCGAAGACATCAACCGATCGATCCACACAACAGTCTAGTATTCGAGACTTACTGGCTTATGACAACGATCGCCATGACCAACGTGCTAAAGCCCTGTTGTTCTTGACCCAGCAGGAGGGTGAGCTTCCACCAGGTACTTTTGCGCCCCAAAACTCCATACTTGAGGAAGTCCTAACTCCAGCCGTCAATACTGTTCAGCAAGCAGCAGAAGATTTAGAGTTGCTTGCACAGATGGTTTGCGATCGCCTCAGTCCGCATCTAAACCTTGAGATGGAACGTAAAGGTTTCCATCAAAGCAACCGAATTTTTTCGCACCAAACGATTGCAACCCAGCAGATTTCCTCAAAATCTGAACAGTCAACAGATGTACTAGAACAGTTGGTTCAGGAAATCGAGCAGCTTTTGCACCACCGTTTAATCCATGAGGGCGAGCGACGGGGAAGGTCTGTAGGCTGTTTACCTTGGTAATTTTAATGCATTCAAAAGGTTCAAGAAAACTCAATGAAACTTGAAAAAGCAAAGCTAATAGTTCATAGTGACCTCAGCGGACAAGCCAAAGATATTGAGTTCATGTTTAATCCCTCAGAACTTGATTTCACTCGGCGAGTAAATTGGGATAGTGATACAGGCAGTCGGGGAACCACTTTATTGCCAAAGGTTAATTTTTCTGGGGTAGAACCCTATTCGTTTACATTACAGAATTTGTTATTTGATACTTATGAAAAAAAGACATCTGTTCTTAAGGAATATATTAACAACATTAAAAAGGGTGCAACGGCTCGTAACAATACTCTTAGTCGTCCACCAGTCTATATCTTGACCTGGCACGATAGCTATTTTCACTGCGTTATGACGAGTTTGAACTATCGACTAACTTTATTTCTGGCTGATGGCACTCCGGTTAAAGCGATCGTTAATATTGGGCTTGAAGAAGTCGATCCTGAAAATATACCGGGAGGAAAGCCACCGACAACAGGAGCCACTGCTAAAACATTTCCTTAAATTTTAAAACCTGTTAAAGGTTGTCTCAATCCAAGAATGTATTCTATCTGTCAATATAATTCGTAATTACAATTAGTGCCACAACTTGAACCTAATACTGAAATAATTCGGACATTATTAATTCGTAATTTGTAATTATTACCTCGTAAATTACAACTTATAAATTACGAATTAGTAATTATTTATCAAGAGAATAACCTCTAAATTTTTGCCTAATAATATTGGGAGTATTTTTTAATGTCTACTAACAATAGTCAAACCCTTTATCTATCCAAGCCTATACTCAAACTGGGTGGAGCCAATGCACCAGATGAACTGATGAAGGACATTCTAGAAATCATTGTGGATGAAAGCTTACACATGCCAAGTATGTTTGTCATCAAAGTTCATAATGTCTATGTCGCCGCGAGCGAGAACAGCGAGACTTGGAAAAACGAAAAGTACTTTAATATTGGCGATCGCATTACAATTGGATTTGATGCTAGTACGACAGAAGATCCTGAATTTCGGGTGGGTGAAAAAGAGCAACGGTTAATTGAGGGTGAAATTACGGGTATTGAAGTCAAATTTTCCCAGACCTCTGAAGCCCATCTTATCGTGCGTGGCTATGACGTTTCCCATCGACTGCATCGGGGCCGCTACAACCGATCTTTCTTAAACTCTACAGATACTGATATAGTGCGACGTATTGCTACCGAAGCGCGGATTCAAATTGGTCAAGTAGATATGAGTGGTGTTCCCCATGAATATGTTTTCCAAGAAAATCAAACCAATATGGAGTTTCTGCGGGAGCGCGCCGCCAGAATAGGATTTGAACTCTTTGTGCAGGACAATAAGCTTTATTTTCGCAAGCCCAAAAGTGAAGTCTCTCTCCAGCTGGAGTGGCTTAAAGACATTAGTAGCTTTGACGTAAGAGTTACCAGTGCTGAACAAGTTAGTTCGGTCGAAGTTAATAGCTGGGATTATACTCAGAAAAAGTTAATCTCAGAAACTGCTTCAAAGGAACAGTTAGTGACGGTAACGGGAAATGGCGACGGGAGCCGCATCAGTCGGGAGTTTAGAATGAAACAACCTCCCAAAATGATTGTGGTAGACCAACCTGTAGATAGTCCAAAAGAAGCTAAACAGATGGCTCAGGCTCTTTGTAATGAGCTAGGCGGAGAGTTTGTAACTGCTGATGCCAAAGCTGAAGGAAACCCTAAAATCCGACCAGGCAAAGTGGTTGCACTGAAAAATATGGGAACTCGCTATAGCGGTAAATACTACATAACAGGAACTTGTCACCGCTACAGTCATAGAGTTTACAAAACTGATTTTACAGTTAGAGGGCTGAGAGAAGGGAGCTTACTTTCTACACTGCCGCCCAAAACCCATCTGCAACCTGGTCAAACTCTCTTAGTGGGTCTGGTAACTAATAATAAAGATCCAAAAGGTTTGGGTCGCGTTAAAGTACAATTCCCCACTTTGACAACACAGCATGACAGTCATTGGGCAAGAGTGGTGGGTTTAGGGGCATCCGATAAAAGAGGATTTTATTGCTTACCAGAAATTAATGATGAAGTGCTTGTTGGTTTTGAGCATGGGGATATTCATCGGCCCTATATAGTAGGGGGTGTGTGGAATGGCAAGGACAAAACGGTTGAAACGGTTGCTAATACTATTAAGAACCGCAAAGTGAGAGTACGCACTATTAAAACTCGTACAGGACATACAATTCAATTTGTCGAGGAAGATGATAAAAGTTCCAAAGCAGGAATCTATATTAAAACTAAGAGCGGACATCGTATCGACATCAACGATAGTCAAAAATTTATAGAAATTAAAACTGCTGGTAGGCATAGCATCCGTATGGATGACAAACCTAGATCGAAAAAGATCGAAATTAAAACGTCAGGTAGAAATCAAGTGATTTTAAATGATACACAATCTATTGTTAGCGTTAGAACTAGAATGAGACAACAGCTAACCTTTGTTGATACTGCAATGATGATTAATCTTAGAACCACAGGGACGATTAATGTAAATGGAGCAGCAGCAGTTAATGTTAGTAGTGGCGGTGCTGTTAATGTCAATGCCGGTGGTCTAGTCAGTGTCAAGGCAGGAGGTGCCGCTAATATAGTGGCAGGTGGGCCAATTTCAGCAGTGTCAGCCGCTCCAATCACCTTAACGTCAGGCTCTGCAATCACCATCACGGCTCCGACAGTTTCAATGCTAGGACTGGTCACTGCTAACGGTCTTCCACAGATTCTGTAAGAAAACTATTAGTCTGCAATAGATTATTCCATTCAATGACTATTAATTATGAAATGGAATTTGGCACAAGTAAGAAAACCAATTAAGAAAAATTTGATTACTCTGCTAAAAAGCCTCACTTATAAGGATTTGAGAAGCTATTACTGCATAACTTCCTTGCTCGGTCGTAGCTAAATCGACTGAATACCTTGGAGGTTGAGTTTTTAAATTTGGGCTGGGCTAGCTCAAGCGCAGATTACTTGGTGTGTAAACGGAATGGCACTAAGTTAAGCTGAAGGGTAGGCAGCGTAAGGATGCTCCAGGGGCAGGAGTGCTCTTGTGCAGAGGGGAATTTCTATTTCTTCCATCCCTATGCCTAAAACTTCTTCTTTCTCCCCTGCTCCTTTGCCCTTCTGCACCCAAGAACCTCAACGATTTTCCTTATCTTAGTGCCATTCATAGCTATACCCTCATTACAAGTCAAACTCCTCTGGAGCCGCTGACGAGCGTTGACAAATCCTACTGCCGTGCATGGAACAGAGTAAATCAAAACGTGGGGCGTTACCAAAGCGGGGTGATTGCGCTTCATCAGTTGCCGCAACGACTGAAAAACATTACTGCCGTTCGACCGAGAGCTAATCTGTCTCTCATCAGTAAAGCTGTCGGCGTGGCTGATGGTGAGCTAATAAAGAACAGATTGGGCATTAGCAAGTTGCTTTACTTCTAGTGTATTTCTGGAAAACAGATTGTGCCGTATGTAGTCTAAGATGAATATCAATTTAGCTCCAGAGTATCTAATGATTAATCGCTTTGTAAATTTCATTTTTATTAATTCCTTTGCCTCAAGAATGAACCTGATATTTAGTTCATTAATTAGTACTAAAATCTGCATTTTTAGACAAAAATGTAACTTTAGCAAACATTTTAGACCATAAAAATCTCATAATATTTTTTGATAATAGTTGAATTTGGGAAGGTAAAGTAATGCTCAATTTAGATTTAGAACGACTCTTTTACACGGTACAAATAGATTTTCAAACAGAGGTTAATAAGATTGCTGGACAAGTTTTTAGCGACACTAAGTTTCAGTTATCGGCTCGAAAAATAGGTAAGGTTCATGCAGCTTTAGTTGTACCAAAAACCTATTTAAAATCATTACATAAAGACTATCAAAACATTGTTGATAATAATTTAGCTATTACTTTTAAAAATGGAAACCGTGCTGTCGGAAATTTTAAAGTAAATTATTTACCTAAAATAAGTATCTTAACTATATCTGGGTACTACAAAGAGGGCACAGCTTATCTATGTTATTCTCCAGCGATGAATCCTGATTGGTACAATGGCAGAGGTTATAAAATAGCTCGCCCTGATTATATTGGAGAAAACTTTGAGTTGTTAGCAAACAAGTTTTATCCATTTTTTGAAGAATTTTTTGCAGTTTAATTTTAATTAGGCGTTGCTGTATCATGGGATGATTTCGCCCAATTTGGAACGAATTATCAATGATTTCAACCCCCGATTCATCGCGCATTTATGCACAGGGAACGCATCTAAATGTAGTAGATATATACTAAATAAGGAATTTTGGCAGCAATGTAAGCGCGACAAGGCTTATACCAACGCGTGTGGGATGAAGTATAAGCGATCGGGCATTGATGGTAAAGTCATAGTGAAAATAAAGTAAAGCCCAAGGTAGGAATAAAAAATAAACAATTTCTAGCGGCGATGGATAATCAATATTTAGCTAGATTACTTTCCTTGGCTTAAATCTGGTTTCATAGGGCATTTAATTAGGCTGTAACTACTTTTAGATTTAGGATTGTAGGAAGTTAACTAATGTTGCCCACTTTCTGCTAAGTGTTGATTTAAAATTACATCTTCATGAAAAATCATAAGTTTTTAATATCTGAGTTTATACTTTGATTTGCCCTCACTATTTATCTCAGTGATCTGGCTTGATTTTAGATATTTGAATTTACTTCCCAATTCTTATTAGCAATTAAGATGCGTTCGCCCTGCATTTATGCAACACCGCTTTTCTTAACTAAAAGTTTTTGGGCAACCTGTGCATCATCTGACTTTTCCCGTTATCTCCTTGATTGAGCGATCGCTTACTATACCCCTAGCCCAAAGCCCTATTCTCTCGTAATTTATTGTCAGTAATTTTAAGTTATTGAGAAGAAAGTATAGTCTGAAACTCTTGCTGCTTCGTTGTTTCATGACTTAACGGGAAAAGTCAGGTGCATCATCATTTTGTCTATAGTGATCTGTTTGCATTCATAGAGCGATCGCAAGCGTCAAGCGTCAATCCACCCACGATTCGTTGATAAAAAGCTGGAATCTATATCTCATCTACCTTTACGCTTTACAAGCGTGCCATTCAACTGTGGAGAGTTTGACAGCTATTAAGCGGTAGCCGTGTCGTGTTTCTTTGCGGTCTAAAAGACGCAGGGTTTCCATACTTTTGGGAGGTTTTTCAATGAACTACACCTTACCCCCTGCCTTAATCAGGTTTCATCTTAACGAGCGTGCCATTTCACTTGAAACCCTTAATCTTACTGGGTTGATTTATGCAACAGCGCCCTCTTCAGACTGTAAATCAAGCGTCTGTTTGCGTTTCCAGGCGAAATGTAGGATATTTACGCCTAACTCTTGAGCGGTTCTGATGTCAGTTCGCGATCGCTGCAATTGTTCATCTAAACCCCATAATCCACCCAGATTGCCGATCGCTAGAATAATTCCCCCGCCAGATAACAGTTGAATTCTAGTTCCATCCATTATTGGCAACGCAGAAAATAGAAACGGCTTTATCCGCAAGGGATGGTCGCGCCGAGCTTCTTGTAAAGACTTCAGTGGTGTTTGCAAATGTTGAGCTATTGCCTGGACTGATTGAATCAGTTCTGTACTCTCGGCAGGGGCATCGACCAGCAAAGTGCCCCCTGACTTCAGGTAGCTTGAAAGTTTCGAGAATTGCTGGTTGTTTAACGATAAACCCTGATGCCCAGTCAGATATAGCAGTTCGTAAGGATGCAGGTCTCCATCCCAAGTAACTCGATCGACGGTTTCTGCACCTTTTAAGGATGGATAGATATCTTCAACTGCGCGCAGTAAGTAGGTGAGATTGAAAAAATTTCGGCTACAATCTTCATCATCAGAGTTAATTTCGGCAATTTGAACTAAGCCTTGAGGTCTTGTCTGTGCTTGACGGCGATAACGCAAGTCTAAATCGCCATATCCCGGAAAAAAGACATCGGCAGGTGTGCGGAGTAATTCCTGCTGCGACGCTCGCAGCAGGACACGACAAAGCTCCACGTCTGAACGCTCAGGGGGACGGCTTCTCTCGTCAATTCTGAAGGTTTCCTGTACGACTTCTCGATCGGGGCTTCCCCCCAACTGATCGGGATCTCGATACTGAGCAACCAAATAAACAGTGACAGGTTCTGAATCCTTTAACTCGGTTGCGATCCGAAAATTGATTTGATGGGGCACGATGATCGGATTCCCTTCTAGATCGATGGCAATTCCCGGCTGAATTTGTACCCAGCGATTGTCTCGATATTGAGCGGCAACTTCTTCTGGGGCTGGAATTACCCGTACTCCTAACCCGCAAACAATTCCTGGCTGATTGATTGACTGATAGTGAAGATTTTGGCGTTTGCGCTGATAGTCATGGGCACGTTGCCAACGCTCGGCAGTTAGGAGCAAGCCATCTCTAACTTGTTGGCGCTGCATAGGGGCGATCGCTGGGTTTGGAAAAGGATGGGCCATGAGAATATCTCCAATACGATAGACTAATTCCGTTGAATAAGTTTTGGGTGAAGGCTCAACAATGGTCTGTTTTTATCTATTCTGTTTCTATCCGCAGGCTGTAAGAGCAAAATGCAGGTTTCTCTTGATCGATTATTCGCCGGACGAGCTGCTCGTCAATTGGGCTATTCGGCTGGGCGCGCAAGCGTACATCAAAGTGATAAGGCTTGCCACCGCCGATAATCGCATCTTCTCCCACATGGGCTAATCCAAATACACATCCTTGACCAAAGGGTTCGGTGATGCTGATTGATTTATCTTCTTCTTGCTCAACTTGTTCGTCGAGCGGTAAACCCGTATATAAATGTAGAAAAAATCGAAGTCCCTTACGGGTTCCGCGACAGCGATAAATTTCTACAGCGCGTCGAATCAGCCGCCTTTGATGGATTAAATCTAGCTGTGCATCAATTGGCCAGTCCACCCAGTGAGCTAGAAACGGCAACAGCGCTTGAGGTGCAGTCAAGGGGTCTAAATGCGCCCACATTGAAGTGAAGCTATTCACTACCGGATCGAACGCTTGCTCAAAAATTTTGATGAAGCGATGAATGTAGTCAACTTCTTGATAAACTATCGGCAAAAAAGTAGTATAGGTACTCCGGGGTCGAACATTTAGCTCAAAATTGGATTCTTGAATCGGATGTGGACTTAACCCTTGACTCAGGGTTTGGCTAGCATAAATCGACAGACAACCTCGAAAGTCGAGTTGCTTTTCCTTACTTCCTTGAAGGGCATCTTGCCCCTCAAAAAAATCGTCAGGAATCAGAAACCATAAGTCAGCATGTCTGCTTTTCTTGGCAGCTACTTCTAGCGTTAACAGGTCGATGGCAGCCTTCATTGCAGTGTTTGACGTTTGCGCCACTGAGTTATGCTCCAGGGTTGTCCCAAATTGAGGCGCGGTCTCAACATCTGTCTGCACCCGACACCATTCCAAAGGGAACGTCCCATCTAGCTTTAAAGTAAGGTGTCGAGGTTGAGACTCCCAGTTTTTAATCTCAAGGGCAACCCGACAGAGTTCTCCCGGATGAACGACAATTTCAGATTGCTGCTGCGAGCCTTCTGTGGCTTCAGCTCCCAGCATCCGACTGCCTCCTTGGGAGGTAGTCGCAGAAATCTGCATAGGAGAAATCTGAAGACTAACTGATTTGGAGGTAAGTACTGGCACCATACCCTAAATCCTCACCGCAGATTGGTCTGTCAGAACATTCACAGTATGTCCTGTGCGCGCCTGGGGATCTGCCCAGGAGCAGAATAAACCCAAGGAGCCGGGATCTATGTAGTTTACAGGCGTTGTTTGCCGCTCCCAAGATTCCCCATTTTTTTGAATAGGAAACAGTAAAATAGCGCCCAAATATTGAATTCCTGCTATTTGCTGAAGGAGAACCATTATGTCTGACGGATAAAGGGGACGACCAAAGGGCCAGCCCGTCATCTCTGAGCCGCCAGTTAAAGGATTGAGGTAGCGATAGAGCGCGACTTTGAGTTTTTGGGTAATCTCGGCCTGAGCGCTTGGGTTCTTATAGGCAGGCTCTAGGGTAACTTCGGCTTGAACCGATACGCCCACATAGTTGGGCTGCTGTAGCTGCACTTGAATGCCTAGCAAACGTCTTTCGTCTAGATAGTGTAAGACGCGATCGCGCAGAGCCGAATTTAAATAGAAGTTTTCTGGAGCAATCCCGCGTCCCAAGTCAATGAGATCGGTATTGGCTTGAGGCACAACGCAGACGCTGACGCTCCCAGCAGTTTGATTGGCAGACATCGGTAAGGTCAAGGCGCGGGCGATCGCCCCGCCGCTGCCTTTGAGAGTTAAGGCTTCAAAATCGGCAGCAGTCACGGCTCGGTCGTGCGATCGCAGCATCTGCGGCGCTCTCAAGACGGCTCGTTCGAGAGACTCGGCATCGGCACCGTTGACGGCAGCATGATGATTAGTCACACGGTCTATATAAGGAATTGCCGCCTTCATAAAACTTAGCTTGTTCGCCTGCACGTTTCCCTGTTTACCGCCCCCGGTACGATAGGTAAACATAATTTCAGCACCACGAGGAGGAATTGCCCCATACTGTTGCTCAATCATTTGCTCGTGGAGGTCTCGACTGGGCGATCGCTCTGCTGGCAGCACTTGCTGTTGATCGGCACGAGCTTGAGTTTGCTTCTTCAGCGTTTGAGGTTCGCGAATCAATGGGCCAAACTGAATAGTGCCTGCCAAGGCATCAACGACATAATGCCGATCTTGGGGGTTTGAATCAGCAAAGTCTTCAACCTCCTGCCAAATTTCGGGGGGCTTCCCCAGGGGATGAACAAGCAGTTGCTCCCCTCCCCGACGCTCTAGAATGGGCGCAGTCTCAACTTCAAAGCTCTGCCCTGCCTTGCCGTTGCTGATACCTAATATTTCCTCCTCTACCAGAACGCACTGAGTAGCCTGCACCGATCCGCCAATGGAACGCATGGCAATTGTTTTAATCCGAGGAGAATTTGCATATCCTGGCTGGCGTGCGCTAAATTCGCTGAGGGTGCAGCGAATCCAACGACCTCGATAGGCATCAAAACTGGATGTAGGCCAGCGTTCGGGCAGATGTAGAATCACATCACCACTCTGCTCGAAGCTATCGTCATCTCCCCCATTCTCATCAAAGCTAAAGCCATTAGTGGTGTCGTCTGCTTCCTGCAAGAGTACCTTTACCCACGATTCGCCGTCCCACGCTTCCCAACTGCGGGGAGGATGCTTTGGATTGATGCCTGTAGGCGTGCCTTGCGCTCCTGTGAAAGCGATCGCCAACACATTTCCTTCTAAGCTGGTATCAGGCTCAACTACAAGATAAAAGCTATTGCCAGACTGCGGCTTTTGCGGAAATAGTTCAAATTCGTGAGTCACTGCAAGACCGTCATGTTGACGATGCCATTGCTCGGTGCGATCGTGCAGCGATTGAGGAGTATTACCCGCAGCTGGTGCAAACAATATATGTTTTATAGTCGGTTGACCGATTATCAGGTCTCGATCGGTAGTAAAAATAATGGCTTCTTGAGTTTCAGTACGCTCTGTTGCCACCTCTGTTCCGCATGAGATGGTGTAGTTTTCCAGTAAATGAGTGCTGAGGTAAAAAGTCAGCCTGACTTGAGCCGGAGTCGGCGGCTGTAAACGGATTCCCAATATTTCTAGAAAGGCTACATAGTTTTTGCGGGGAATCTCATTGAATCGCATCAGCATCTGGTCGGTGAGCCAAGCAAATAGCTCGACCAGAGTAATGCCAGGATCGCTAATATTGTGATCTGTCCACTCTGGACAATAGCGGGGAATACGCAGCAGGCATTCTTCTACTAAATCGTCAAAGTTGCGATCGTCCAGGCGAGAACTGGGAAGCCGAGGTAAAAAGTCAAAGTTCACTATTCTCCTCCTCTGAAACTAAATAGAACGGGTAGACAAAACTGTAGGGGTCGGGATCAGATTTGAGACGATAATCAATGAGAATATTGACGCGCCCAGCAGTGTCGGGATCTGCGCGAACTTCATCAACGTCAATTCGAGGCTCCCATTTTTGTAATGCTTCCAATACGTAGATCCGAATTCTGAGTAAAGTATCGTTATTTAAGGGGGCAAAAGCTAGTTCTGATAGGCGACAGCCAAAATCAGGGCGGTAGACACGTTCGCCTAAATCGGTACGCAAAATTAACCAGATTGCCTCTTTGACTTTCTGAGCTTCAGAACTCAGCTTTAGTCCTCCCTGTACATTGCTTTGCAATGGGAAAGACAAACCTGTACCTAAATACTTTGGCTGCTCGTTTATTAGGTTTGCCATGCTTATTGTCCCTAAACTTCAGGTATAAGTTTAGGATATCTGGTGATTGGAGAAATTTTATCAGCCGAAGGTCTATATGCTTATAAAAAGGTTGAAAGTACACTATAAATGAACATCTAAAAGTAAAATCGAAATGCTCAAGCTAAATAAGAATACGAATTAAAAGAAACTATCTTAAAGTCACAAGGAAATTGTTTGCTAAAGAGATACGCTCTAAATTACTGTATCTAAATATATGCATTATGGCTATTACAATTTCAAAGCCTTTTGCTATTTATCAAACCCAGCAGAGTATCGAGTTACGAGCAAACTCTGCCGAATCAACTGACGCAGAACTGATTTGCATCGTTTCTTATTATGAATCAGCAGTTAAAATTGCCTGTAAAGCAGCAATAATTCACAAATTGTCTGACTGCCACATTATGTGACATATCCCAGACAATGATAGCCAGATCGTTTTTGAAATACACAGTTTTTTAAGCAAAAATTTGTATTTCGTCTTTATAGCTTTATCAAAGAAACCTTAATAATTAAAATTAATAAGATAGTGCAGATATACAAGGAATAATTCATCTAATAATCCAGCATCAATTTGAAATTAATTTAAATTAGAAAAGCACCTGCACATATAAACAGAAAGTCCAATCACCAATACATCGAGGATATTATGGGCAATTGTGACTCTAGTCTCAGAAAGAAAAATAGAAATAGAGGAGAATCTCCACAAGAAACAGAACTTCCAAATCACCCGCACACGGGAGGTACTCAGAGGAGAAGTGGAGGTATTCAAGGGAGTACTAGCTACCTTCCCTCATCTCTACATCCTCCAGAACAACATACACAAACGGTTGGACAACAGTCTAATCCAACAGAGGTGGCAGGAGCAGATTTTGATGGCAGTAATGTAGAAGATACACAACATGAAGTAGCAGAAAGTGATGTAGAAGATACACAACATGAAGCAGCAGAAAGTGAGGTAGAAAATCCACAAGTTGAAGCAGCAGAAAATGATGCATACGAAATGTTAGCAATGATTAGGGAAAGATTAGGCGAAAATTTAAAGACTGGAGAATATGATAAATTAAAAACAAATTTTAATAGACTAAAGAATGAATTTTCCTCGAAGCAAATTGACAAGTTTGATGAGCAGATTAAACCAATTACTGAACCAGAAGACGCAGAAAAACTCAAAAAACAATTGAGCAATTCTTACGATGGAATAATTGAACAATTCGCCAGGGTAATAGAGACGATAGAAGCTCAACCTCATGAATTAGGAACAGAGCAACAAGGAATCAGTGCTGTTGAAAAACGACGCCGTGTGGAGCTTGCTATGGGACAAGGAGTGGCAGCTAACTTAGGACAATTTATATTACATAGTAACAACTTTTCTAGTTGTTCGCCAATAGTCATGTTTAACAAAACATCAAAAATTGGAGGGCTTTTTCATTTTCCTGCTAAGTCCTTAGACGAAACTAAACCTAGCCTTAAAGCAATATATAAGAAGATAAACCCCACTGAAATTTATCTTAATGAGCGTAGGTTTTCCGACGATACAGATGTAAAAGATTTAAAAGGATTTTTCAAGGAATGCGGTTATGCTGCTAACAACTTTCACTCAATTAAGTTACAAAGCAACCAATATGCGATTACTTTAGGAGAAGATGGTAAAAATGTGTTAATCGAGAGCGAAATAGATAATAAAGAAAAGGGGTTAAGTGTAATGCATGACAGAACAGAGGAAGATAGACAGAGAATAGAAAAAGAATGGCAAGGTTCACCATTAGCTACCAAGTATGGGATAGACGATTGGAACTTGAAGGGTAGCAAAAAGGGCTAGAATGCAGAACAAGTAAGCTTCATAGGCCTTTTTCCTTGTTGGTAGTATTTATACTGATTAGGACTTAGTGTCATTGAGAAATATGAGAAAAATGTGCTTCTTTTATATTTCGTGGGAGCTAAGAACACGCCTATGGGAGGCTCAGATCTTGCATATAGCCCTGAGTACACCTTGAACTGAAGTTGAAGGCTTATAGTCCAAGTCCGTTTTAACGGACTCAAATGTATATCCAGTGAGCTAAGAAATTTATTTCTTGGCGGACGAAAAAGTAGGTGCAAGATCTAAGTCTAGGTCATAAAGACACCTACGTATAAAAACAGAAAGTTCAGTTACTAATACATCGAGGATATTATGGGCAATTGTGATTCTAGTCTCAAAAAAAGAAATAGAGGAGAATCAAGTCAAGAAGAAATAGAACTTCCAAATCGCCCGCACACCGAAGGTAATCGGAGGAGAAGGGGAGGTACTCAAAGGAGTAGCAGCCTCCTTCCCACATCTCTAAATCCTCCAGAACAACAAACACAAACGGTCGGACAAGAGTCTAATTTAAGAGAGGTGGCAGGAGCAGATTTTAATAACTATATGAGGGTAGATAAAATAGAAGGAGACTTTAAGCCGATAGATCGCAAAGATGAGATAGGACACGCGTTTCAAGTCACCTTCCACGTAACAAACACTACATCAGAGTCTTTGAAGTTCACCAGTATTCCTCCTCTGGAATGGAAGGAGATAATTCACAAACAAGATAGTGTAGAAGGAAAAACAACAGAACAACTTGACCAATATGCAGTAAAGCCAACATCGCTGACCTTTTATGGATGGCGAAGGGCGTGGGATGAAGTGGTTAGGCCAAATGAGACGAAGCAGGTAATAATCCAGGATAACCCGAGATTAGGAAATATCTATGAAGGTAACCGAACGGTTTCTAGAAGTTTAGAGTTTGATGTTGGAGTTCCAGAAAATGGTTCAAGGTTGAAAGCAGGCCAGAACCTTGAAGTAAAAAATGGAGTCAAGCAAAAACTCGATTTTAGAATACACTAAGTAAGTGCGAGTCAGTCCTATAGGGTGCTTTATCAAGCGCGTAGCGCACCCTACAGACCCCAATAGTAAGAAAACTGCCACGCCCTCCACTGAGTGTTTAGTGTAATCAGAAGTGAAATTTTTATCTTAGCAACATCGCTCAAAAACTAGTAAATAGGTTAGTTCAGCATATAGTTACTGTACAGATTCTTAATGGCTTTAATTTAATAATTCTGCCTGGAGTCTTGTAAAGAAATGGAATAACCCTGTTTATAGACATAAGTCTATTCACATTTCATAGTCTGCTGAACTAGTATGAACTTAACTAAGACCACTCTTTAATATCGTTTAACTACAAGGTGAAAATCATGGAATCAATTGGATACTTTTTTGCTAGAGTTTTCGGCGGAATTATTGATAGGCTATCTGATCAAATGAGATACAAGATAACCGATATTGCTGAATCTAAAATCAGAGAAACAGTTGAAAAACCATTTAACCAAAGTACAAAAAACAACCAGCAAACAACAACTGATCGCCAAGATAAAAACACCAAATCTTAATTGAGAGCATGTCACTTCCTTAAAAGAAAACTAGAGCAATGAAAACTGTCTAGTAGTCCTAAATAGGTAAGGATAGATAACTCTAAATCCGTAGCAACTCATTATAGTGATAGGTGAAATACCAGATAGATCCGATATGGTTTTCTAACTTTTTGGAGAATGACAAAGTTTATCTAACCACACGTGAAAATCTGTAACATAAAGTACAGTTAGGTTTCTCAATGCCGTTAGTTTTACCCCTGGTTTTGCTAACGGCTTTTTGGATTACGAAATTGTAGCAAAGAACAAAGCGATCGCTTTGTTTTTTTGCTGTCTAATAATATTTTAAACACCCTGGTTTATGTTTTATCTCAGAAGAAAGTTACAAAACTAATATTTTTACTCAAAATTCACTTGCTAACTAAAAAAAGATGAGTTTCATAATTATACAGGGTAAATTACTGACTCCAAATGATTTTCCTGATATACAGACGTTACATCAACGTATCACTGATTTTATTATCCGCTACAACGACTCTGCACAACCAATAAAATGGTCATATACAGTGGCGCAAATGATGGAGAAATTCGCTACGAATTAATGCAAAGCTGTACTAAGTGATGTCGAGGAGTTGAGCAGATGACTTGTTGCCGGGAGTATAAGGCTCAACAATCTACCGACCGGGGTTTTCGGTTCCTTAAAGACCTGAGTTAAAAAGCTCTATAAACGTTTCTGGGTATGTGAGTTAAAGTGATCACCAGTATAGGTCATTTCTATAGTTTTGGATGAGGTTGAGGTACTTGGAGTAGCAGTGTAGCGATGGCTGCCATCTGGATTATAGATTATAATGGTCAAACTTAAAGCTTCAGCTACATATGCAATAGTATGATTTTGAGTCCATTCCCCTGTATTTAAAGTTTGTATCTCTCGTTGAATGCTTTGTAGGTCAGGTGGATCACCGAATAGATGCTTTTGTATTTTCTCATTGTTTTCTAATTGATTTCTAACATTTTGGCGAATTTCTTCTTGGCCCTTAGTTGTTGAGGGCTGATTGTGCATAGCCTCATACACAGCATGGAAAAAACAATTACCATCTCCCTTAGTGTGATTGATGAAGAATTTTTTGGCAGTAGATACACCCGCGATTAACTTACTTTTACTGTCAAAGTTATCCTCTACTTTACCATCATTTAACATATGGCTGCCTGATCTTTGCTCTACCACCATGTAGTGTTCGTCATACTGGGAATATACGGATATTCTGTTTGTTGGACGTGGGTGAGTATGTCCTATTGTTATGTCATTGTCATTCTCATCCTTAATCACTTTGTTAGATTCATCAAGGGCTTCTGATTCCTTTTTATTTGTGTCTGTGTTTATTAATTTAAGCTTTTTAGCTCCTTTAGATCGAGCGATTATAGCTTTTTCTAATTGATTTTTAATTGATTTTATCTTTATATCTTTTTTGAAATCGCGTGGATTACCTAAAGTCTTTAAAGTATTCTCAATAGACTTCTGAAGTTGTGCTTCTCCTTCTTTTAACCATTTTCCTAGCGCCTCATTTTCTTCTTTGCTAAGAATGCTAATTATAGCATCTTCAGGGCTAAGTTTGAGCATTACATGAAAATGGTGCTTATGTTTATCCTCAATTTCATTTTTATTAATCCTGTGCTGTATAAACTTTGCTTCTTGAAATATTATATGTGTCAGCAGTGATTGTAGATATTTGCCATTGGGAATTTTATCTATTTTATTATCTATTTCTTGCTTAATAATTTTTGCTTCATCTCTTGCTTTTTGATAGAACTTTCTCTCATTTGGCAAGAACATTTCTTCAAAACCTGTTTCTCCTCTTTGTGGAATTTTACCCAGTTTACTATATGGAATAGCTACATTTGTTTGTGTATTTGTGTTGGTAGATTTCTTTTTTGGGACTACGTTGTATCTGTCAGATGCAGGATCTAGTATTAATCTATATCTCTCTTGTCCTTTTTGAAGCTGATTATTATATTTTTCCAAAGCTACTCTTAATGTTTGCCGAATTCCTAATTGATCAAACAACTTTTTTTTAGCATCTATCAAAGCTTTCTTCTCGTACTCTTCCATTTTTAGAGGGCCATATATTAACTCAATGCAAAGAGAATTTCTTTCTGCTCCCTCAGTTTCAAGCTTAAATACTGGGAAGTCACTAAACGCTTTTTCATTTGTCTCGGCCAGTTTTACTCCATTTTTTTTGTCGGCTTCTGAGCCATTTTTGGTTAAAGTTAAAGTTACAGATGTCAACTCTTGTTCTATGCCAACAAGATTTGGCGAGTCATTTTCCTCTGCCCTCGAACTAGAAGCAGCTTGTTTGCTGTCTCTTTCCAGTAAGTTTCCGGATTTTTGATTAGATAAAGATAATGGCTTGCTCCCATCTTTTTTGGGCGGTTTGTGGGAATCGGTCGTTCGCGAGTCCTTAGGATTAGAATTGTTATTATCTTGCTTTTTAGTCTGTTGTAAATAACTCATAATGATTTGGAAATATAGGATTAACTAGTAACTATATTGTGACAAGTATGAATATATTTAAAATCAGACTTAAGTCTACTGATATTTCGTAGTCTGCTAAACTAGTATGAACTTAATTGAGGTAACTTTTCAACTATTAGGTAAAAATTATGGAGTCTATTAGATACTTTTTTGCTAGAGTTTTCGGCGGATTGATTGATAGGCTATCAGATTAAATGAGATACAAGATAACCGATATTGCTGAATCTAAAATCAGAGAAGCAGTTGAGAAACCATTTAATCAAAGTGCAACAAACAACCAGCAAACAACAACCGATTGCCAAGATAAAAACACCAAATATTAATTGAGAGCATGTCACATCCTTAAAAGAAAACTAGAGCAATGAAAACTGTCTAGTAGTCCTAAATAGGTAAGGATAGATAACTCTAAATCCGTAGCAACTCATTATAGTGATAGGTGAAATACCAGATAGATCCGATATGGTTTTCTAACTTTTTGGAGAATGACAAAGTTTATCTAACCACACGTGAAAATCTGTAACATAAAGTACAGTTAGGTTTCTCAATGCCGTTAGTTTTACCCCTGGTTTTGCTAACGGCTTTTTGGATTACGAAATTGTAGCAAAGAACAAAGCGATCGCTTTGTTTTTTTGCTGTCTAATAATATTTTAAACACCCTGGTTTATGTTTTATCTCAGAAGAAAGTTACAAAACTAATATTTTTACCCAAAATTCACTTGCTAACTAAAAAAAGATGAGTTTCATACATTGCAATTTAAGTTTAATTATTAATCAACTCAACTTGCAAGCAAATCAACTGCTCTTGACCTAGCTGTAATTTATCTCCATGACTCAATGGATGGGGCGCTCCACGAGCTAATAATTTATCATTAAGGTAGCTACCGTTGCGGCTATCATCAACAATCATGTAAGCTTGTTGAGCAAGATCCCAGTAGAGATGAGCATGAGTGCGAGAGATGATACCTGCATGGGGTAGTCCTGTTAAATCGATGTCAGGTCGCATACCATTATCTAGACTTTGACGACCGATGGTGCCAGACTCCCTAAGCAATACAAAACTTTGTTTGTTGGGATGAAGCAACTTCAACTGAGGACGTTCTTGGTTATTGCTTGTTGATGAGAACTGGGACAAAGGAGCCGAGGTTTGAGCATACCGGGCTACCGAGCCTACCATAGCAGGAGGTGGTTGTACTGCCTGTGCTAAGGAAGTACCGCACATTGGGCAGATATTAGCGTTGTGCGGTAATACCTGATTAAAGAAAGAGCAGCTTGGTTCTGGACAACGATGAGTTTGGGCCATAGTAATTGCACTTCCTAACGATTGCGAATAGATGACGACAGTGTGTAGTTTTTAGGTGGAGTTTGTAGCGGCACAAGACCCGCTTGCTGAAGGAGATACTGCCCATCTTGAGTTTTGAGAAAATTAGCGAAGAGCGGCCCTGATACATTCCCAGGCAAATTATTATCTCTAGGATAGGCAATAATCAACGGCGTGCTGAGTGGATAGGTTGTTGTATGAAAAGCTGATATATTAGGTAAGGGCTTTTTCTCTAGACAGAGATTGTCTGACGGAGAAATGGGCTGCATTGTGCCGTTGGTGGTTTCTCTCAATAGAGGCTGTACTGGGTCTACATTTTCTTGGGCAATAGCTAGGGGGTAAATCTTGCATTGATCCCAGGTTTGGGTCAATAGTCCGAAACTAATTGAGCCAGCTTCAGTTTTTTGCCCCTGCTTTTCTCCAACTGCGATGGAGCGCAAGGTATCAAAGGTTGAACGTTGCTCAATCTTGCTAAATTGGGCAATCAGACTCGGATCGTTGCCTAAAACTTTTTGTTGGAACAGGCGTAATGCTTCAGGTTCCATCGGTCGATAGGGTTTGATCGGCAGGTCAGGAAAATCTGAACCTAGCTGTTTCCAGTTGGTAAGTTGTCCTGTAAAAATTTGCTGCAATTGGGCAAGACTAATCTTACCTTGCAATGCACTTGGTAAATTTTGACTTTTATAGGCAGGTACATAGACTAAAAGACCATCGTAGGCAATGGTTTCTTGAATTAATCCTTCGGGCAGTGGGGTTGATAAACTAGCGATCGCAAAATTTGCCTTGGCGTTGGCTTCGAGAACTTCATTGAGGGGAGACCGTTGAGGGGCATAAGTTCGGTAGTTAAAAATAGCTGCCATATCCAACTTGGGCTGAGTCAGCAACTCTCTAATTTTGCGATCGCTCACGGGCTTTTTGTCCAAGACTGTTGTCCAAGTTCCCAGCCCTTCTCCCGTATAGGGATACTGTCCTGGCTGAATACCATTGACATCTGCAAACGATGGCAAAAGATGCTTAAAGCTACTCGTCTCTGCATGAGTATTTGACATAAATCGGGGCAATAGCAACCACAATAGCCCTCCCAATAGAGGCAAAGCAAGTAAACTCAAAAGCCAATACTTTCGATTCGGTTTCGCTGGAGACTCTGGGCTAAGATTTCCATGAAAAGCAACAGCCGTTTCAGGTTGAGGCAGTTTAATCAAAGCCTGACGCGCCTCTGCCGCAGAGTTGAACGGAGTTTCTAACCCTAGCAAACGAAGCAGAAAATCTTTCAGGGGCGGATCGTCCTGGGGCCAATGTTGAGCCTCGCGCGGATTTAGCGGTGCGTTAGAACCAGAGTGAATCCCTTGAGCTGTCCACAGAGCAAAGGCGATCGCTCCAAGATCGATTAAGTCTTGTTCCGGTAACAGCACTTGGCGCGGGGCAGGGACAAAAAGCTGCTCCCAGGATGCCAGATCGCAGACATAGACGTAGCCGCTATCACTTATGACCAGGCTCTCAAGCCCCAAGTTGCCGTGGGCAGTTCCTGAACCTATTGCTTCAGAGGCAAAACTCGATGGCTGACTATGGAGGAAATGTAGCGACTGCAACATTTGATTTAGGACTTGTCGCACTCGCGAGCCAGAAAAGGCTCCTGTCTCTGTTAAAACCTGCTTCAGGGTAGGAAGTGTCGCGATTTCGCCTGAAAAAATCAGATAGACGCGATCGCTGGATGGATCGGCAATGGTTTCTGATGGACTGACCAACCGAAACTCCCGACCCTTCGGAGTGGTCAAATTGCCCTTAGCCACTTGACCCAAGGCTATTCTGCGCTGTTGTGCTTCTACAGCATTAAAATATTGCTTAGGCAGTAAATACTCTTTCACCACAACAGATTGACCATTGTTGGTCTGAGTTCCTCTGTAAAGCCGTCCCATTCCCTGAGACCTAAGTATTTCAGAAATACGATAGGTGCCTAAGCTGCCCCGAAGTTCAGTCTGAACTGGCAATGTAGTGGGAAATCCGCATTCCATACAAAACTTGGCACCAGGTATCTTCTCAGTAGTTTCTATCGGCTTTCGACAGCCCAGAGGCGCATTTTGGGTACATCGGTAGAATTTAGCTAGGGCATTAGAATCAACAATAGGCATAAAATCTTCTCGGTAGTTAGGGCTAAACCAAAATGATTGAACCCAATTACGACTGAACCAGATTCATCTTGATCGCTGCTACAATAGCTTGTGTCCGACTTGTTACCTGTAGCTTTAGAAAAATATTAGTAAGATGCGTCTTAACAGTAGCTACTGAAATGTAGAGTTGCTTCCCAATTTCATCGTTTGAGGCTCCTTGAACAAGCCAATATAGAACATCGCTTTCTCTCTCGGACAGGTTGCAGGGCTGACCGATCTGTGAGGGTAATGAAGCTTGGGTTTTTTGGAATTTTCTAAAGAAGCTAGTGGCAACTTCAGGTGGTAAATAGATTTGGTTCTGCATAATAGTGGCGATCGCATCTAGCAACTGCTGTGAAACCTGACCTTTAAATACGTAGCCATCCGCCCCTGACTGCATAGCCTGATAGATCCAGTAGTCTTCTTGATGACCCGATAGAACAAGGGTTTTACTTGATGCATTGCTGTCTCGGAGCTGCTGTAATAAAGAGAGACCATCTCCCTCAATTAATTCCATATCAATCAGAATTAGGTCGGGAGTATGCTGCTTGGTAAGGGATAAAGCCTGAGCCGGACAATTCGCTTCCCCAATCACATTAATGGCTCGATCCTGAATCTGGGAAAAGCTTAGGAAAGTTCTGATTCCAGCCCGAAATTGACGATCGTCATCGACTAAAAGCATCGATAGGGTTTTGGTTTGTTCTACTTGGGTTAACATGCGGCGTTATCCTCTGATAAGTCAATGGATGGAATCAATCGAGGTAGGCTGATCGAAAATTCTGCACCTTTTTTGGGTGCATTTCTTGCCCAAAGTTTCCCTCCGTGATCGAGCACAACTTTTTGGGCAATAGCTAATCCTAAACCTGTTCCCTCCGAACGGCGAGTATAGAAAGGTTTAAATAGCTTCTGTAAATCCTCTGAGGAAAGACCGGGGCCTTCATCTCTCAAGGTCAGCAAAACATCGCCCTGCTGCTCTTGCCAATCAATGAAAATTTTTGCCCCTTGAGGACTAAAATGAATGGCGTTACTCAATAAATTACTGATAGCCTGTTTGATTTGAAGTGGATCGAGTTTCAAAATAACTGTGCGATCGGCGCAACAAACCTGAATATCTTTCTCCGAAATCCAGCCTTGAAATTCTTCCAGCGTTTTATAGACGAGACTACGGATATCTTGCGGTACAATCTGCAACTTTTTACTACTTGCACACTGCACAATCTCAGTGAGAGTTTGATTTAAGCCGTGAGCAGTCTTGCAAATGACTGAAGCTTGTTCTTGCTCCTTACTGTTAGGCAGAAGACGACTAAGGTTATGAGCATAGAGACTAATTAAACCCAAAGGATGACGTAACTGATGTCCAACTCGTTGAACAAGATGTTCTAAAATTTGAATCTTTTGGCGGTGTTGCCAGTTTTGTTGATGTTCGTCTAAATATTCACCGATACTGACAGCCGTTCGCTTGATGAATTGCCGATGAGTATGAGACAAAGGCCCCTTGGCAAATAATAGTAAGTATTGATTAGGCTGACTTGATTCACCAAAATGACAATAATAGAAGCCTTTTTCTATTATCCCTGAATCAATTGGCTTTAGCACCAGAGCTGATGAAACATTAGCTAACCATCCTTCGGTCTGTAAGTAAGCTAGGGTCTCTTTCGCAAAAGAAAAAGGTATTTGAGAGGCTTCAAGAACTTGTTGGCGATCGGATATCTGCGGATCTTGATAAACCACTCTCGTCCATTGAATCTGCGATTGAGCTGCCAATTGCTCGATCTGTAACTGCAAGAAATGTTTTAGTTTCCGGGTGTAATACTGGGGAGTCCCCTTTTCTGACTGAGGACTCAGATTTTTTAAAAGTTTGAGAGCTATGCCTGGGTTATCTGTAAGACTATCCATACTTTCCTCCAAATTATATGCTTTACTTCTAGTTCTGTTGGAAAAAAGATTGTGTTGCAAAAAGTGAATGAGATGGTAAGGTAGAAAAGGCTTGTCGTTGATGATCAGCTTCCCATAAGGAGCAGTACGATTTTGTCAGGTGCTAAAAATTAGGGATATAAATCACCTATTTTATAGTGCATAGGCATAGCCTGTCGGAGGCATAGCACCTATATAGCTGTTTTTGATTGAGAGTCTAGCTTTGTAACTGAGAATTCAAACCCGATCTAACAAAATCGCATCGTTCCCTTAATCATTTGGCCGTTTTCAAGATTTCTTACTTGGAGTTGGTAAAGCAAGAAATTCAGTGAATGCAGTCAGTTTATATTTGGACTGATAATTATAATTTCAAGCGATATCATCTCAATTCCGTAATTCTGTTGAAAATTTTGCATCCACTAAAAGAAGCTACGGTAGATCCCTTGTGGGGGGACATTTCAAAGCTTGGCTTTTCATAGCAGTAGCCAAAGCAGAGAATTGTAATCACCACGGGCGCGGGTACATTCTTGTAGGTGATGAAATGCTGAGGGAGCAAGCCTGTCAACAAGGCTTGGCGATAACCCAACTCACATAAGCAGTAAAACATAACCTCTAATCATTTCATATTAAATTGACGCACTTATGACAAACTTATAACAAAAGTATGACCAGAGATTTTTACTAAACAGCCTGTTTAAAATCAGGAAATAAAAGAAACTTATCTAGATGAATATTGGTCATAAAATTTTGACAATAGATAGTTATAGCGGTTTGCACTTGAGTGCAATACACACTTGTCCACCATTGTCCACTATTGTTCCCCTTGTCCCCGACCTGAATCTTTGTATCTCATCCAAGTGAGAACCGCTATATTAGCGACAGTTTAGCAAAAACCGCAGGCATCGCTTGTTTTTGACCAGACCTCACAAAATCGCATTGCTCTCAGTACAATTCGTGTCTCAAATTAACTACAATTAAAGAGGCTCTTTTGTACTCAGTAAGTTTTGCGACACGACCGGATCTTTCAACAGTTCAGTGTAAAACTGTTCGAGAGTGGTTGTTGTCTTGGTTGCTGTCGTCATCTGTTTTCTCCTTTAAATAATTGGGTCTTGTGGAGCAGCATGTAAGTACAGTTCTTTGTTTGTAAGCAAGCATAACTAACGACTTAAAGCCAAAGCCGCACTTACGCTTCTGTATTACTCATTGGGGTAACTGAAATCAGAATATGCAGCCTTTGAGATGATTATTGGTGTTTATACTAAAAAACAACTGCTGCATAAGGTCGCGATGTAGGTGTAATCGCCTATTAAAGTGCCTCAGTGAATTAGACAGAAGTCGGATCTATTCCAATCAAAGTTGTTATTCAATATTAAAACAGCCCAAATATTTCTCTTTACTATGCTTGCCCGCTCAATAATCGATGCTAGCTTGACCGCGCAAAATATAGCCTTTCGCCCCGGTGGTCCATCGGTTTCTTTTGGTGTTTCGGTGATCAACCGCAGCAATCAGTTTGCGTCGTTTCAACTTGAAATTAAAGCGGCGGGAGCAGGCGAGCAGAGTAACTGGTATCATCTTTCTCCAGATGTATCTGCGGCGAAATCACCGGGCGATCGCACTGATTTTCAAGTTAAGATTTTAGATTCTCCCATCCCTGATTTCGTCGGTATCATCAATCTAACGGTGCGGGTTTTTTCGCCCCAGCTCTCTGAAGAACGACGATTAGTTCTGCGGTTAACGTTAGAACCTAGCCGTGAATTAAATCTACTGCGGATCGGACTACCCACCAAGCGGTTTCAAGTTTATCCGCGTAACATCGTGGATATTCCCGTGACTGTTAAGAATGTGGGGTCGCAGCCTTACCAAGTACGCTTGCAGTGTACAGAACTTGAGTCGTCTTGGCTAGTTGATAGCTCTGAACGGTATATAGAAATTGCAGCAAATGAAGAGATAACAGCAACTTTCCAATGTCAGCCCCCTAGAGCAGATCGAGTTGCAAGTCGCGATTATCCCTTTATCATAATTGCCAAAAGTCATCTAAGTTCTCCCGTTGAAGCACAAGGGATTTTAGAAGTTCTGCCCGTTGGGTTCATGGAGTTTGAAGTCCAGCCTCAGCAGCAGTGTATCCCGGCTAAAAGACCTTGGCTCCCGAATTGGCGATCGCGTAGCAGTACCTTCCAATTGATGTTTAAGAACAATAGTAATCTGTTGCAAACGCTCGATCTTGAAGTACGAGGCCAAGACGCGAAAGGATGCCAAATTCAGGTTAATCCAGAAAAACCCATTCTGCCATTAGGAGAAATAACTTCTACAAACTTAACCATCTCCCCCCGTCGTCCCTGGATCGGCTGGTCGCGAAAACTAAAGTTTGAACTCAAACCTTGGCTATCAGACCCAAGATTAGGGAGTACCGATCCAGCAACCCAGATTTTATTTTTAAAGGTTTTCCCAATTATACCCTTATGGTTATTGCTGGCATTGCTCTCAATGATCGCAGCCGCTATATTTATACCAAAGCCGATTACTCATCTAGCTGGCGTTAATGCCGTGCGACTCAGTGGTACGAGTGGCAGATCGCCACTGGTAATGAGTGCCTCAGACGATTGTTCAGTTCGGACTTGGGGCGTGACAGATTGGGGAACGCTAACCCCGCAGGGTAGCTTGAGTAAGGGGATGTTAGCCAAAACCTGCACGGATACTCAACCTAACTCTGACAAAGGACTTCTGGCAATTACTCAGCAAGCAATCCGTTCCCTAGCATTAATTCCGGTAAAAAATAATCAGGTCTTTGCAGGTCTAGAAAATGGAACCGTTCAGGTCTGGGATATCAACACTGGCAAGGGACTCTATACACTCAAAGACCCCAATGACCAAACAAGCGATCGCATTCTGGACTTGATGTTTACTCGCAACTCTCTGACGCTATACACTAGCTATGGGAGCGGAACCATTCGGAGTTGGCAAAGACCGAGGGATGTCCGTTTTGACTCAAAGCCTGCCAAGGTTTTGAAGGTGCCTGATCGCTTCGCATATCAAGCCTGGTCTTTAGCACTCAGTCCAGATGAAAAGATCCTTGTAAGTGCCGGACAGTTTAAGCGGCTTGTCTTGTGGGATGTTGCCAACTCGCAACCTTGGCAGCTAAGACTCTCAGAGAATGCTCAAAATCGCGGAGAAAACGACTTTTTCTGGGATGTCAACTTTGCGCCCAATACTTCCATCCTCGCAGCCTCTGATTCTGATGGTTACGTTACTCTTTGGGACTTAAGTCAATGTCAGAAAGCAACGCCAAAGGGGTCGCCTAAAGAGCAGCTGCCTCAGCAAAGCTGCGAACAACGGGCGAGGTGGCAGGTTTCAAAAACATCGGTTCGCAACATTCTATTTACTCCAGATCGACGATGGCTCGTGAGTGCAGGCGATGATGGTCAGATTTTGGCCTGGCGTCTAACCGCAAAGGTCACTCCCGATCTGACTCAAAAACCGAAGCAGATCGCAACCCTACCCAGCAGGATTACTTCTTTAGACTTGATTGCTAAAGAGCAAGGGGTTTGGATTGCCAGTGGCTCCGATGATGCACAAGTTCATCTCTATCGCTTTAACCCAGATGAATAAAAGTTACTGACAAAAATAGTCCAGTGCGATGATTGATAAATATCCCCAAAATCTGATAATGTCCTGTTTCCCACTTAGTATGCTTCCATTACTGGGCAGTACATCTTTAAGTTCACTGAAAGCTGAGGCTGTTGATACGACAAAATTACCAACTATTAATTTTATCTTATCACAACAAATTCCACCACCACAGGATATCCAACCACCCACCACATCTTCACCACTTCCCTCACCGGAAGTGCCACAGCCACTCCCTCCACCAGCAGAACTATTTCCACCCTCTGTCCCAACTCCTACACTTGAGGAACCACCCTCTGGCGACTTTCCTCAAACTATTGTTGTAGAGCGGTTTGAAGTTATTGGTAGCACAGTCTTTAGTGCCGAAGAGTTAGCCCAAGCCACTGCTGAATTTACCAAACGACCGATCTCACCGACTCAATTGTTTCAAGCACGTTCTAAAATCACTGAGCTATACGTCAAAAATGGTTACATTACTTCTGGTGCCTTGATTCCACCCCAAACAATCCAATCCGGTGTTGTGAAAATTCAGGTGGTGGAAGGTAAATTAGAAGATATCCAGGTAACTGGGACTCGGCGGTTGAATCCCAATTATGTCCACAGCCGACTAGCGATCGCCACATCAGCGCCTCTGAATCGCCAGCGTCTATTAGAAGCCCTGCAACTTTTGCAACTCAATCCTTTGATTAAAAACGTGACTGCTGAACTCTCAGCCGGATCGCAAACGGGTACGAGTCTTTTGGAAGTTAAAATCAGTGAGGCAAAAACCTTTAGTGGGCAAATAATTCTTGATAATGGGCGATCGCCTAGTGTTGGCAGTTTTCGACGCGGATTACGATTGAATGAAGCCAACTTACTCGGATTGGGAGATGGTCTGAGTTTAGGCTACACCAATACTGATGGTAGCAACTCTTTTGACGCTAGTTATACATTGCCTCTCAATCCCCGCAATGGAACTCTTAGCTTTAATTATGGCACGACGTCGAGTCATGTGATTGAGCCTCCTTTCGACTTTTTAGATATCGAATCGGCTTCTCGCTACTACGAACTGACATTTCGCCAACCAATAATCCAAACTTCTACACAAGAATTGGCTCTGGGGTTAACAGCTTCCCGACGCGAAAGTGATATCTCCTCCTTATTACAGAGAGAAGGAATTCCCGCCTCGGAACTTTCGCCTGGTGCTGATGAACAGGGACGCACTAGGGTATCTGCCTTGCGATTTTTTCAAGAATGGACGAATCGTAACAGTCGGGAAGTTATCGCCCTACGCTCTCAATTCAGTTTGGGCATAGATGTGTTGAATGCCACGGTTAATCAAGATGCTCCTGATAGCCGTTTTTTTGCTTGGCAAGGGCAAGCGCAGTGGGCACGGCTTTTAGCTCCTGAAAGCTTATTATTACTTCGTTTAAATACGCAACTTGCATCTAGAACACTTTTGCCTATAGAGCAATTTGGCTTAGGTGGCCAAGACAGTATTCGCGGCTACCGTCAAGATTATCTGCTGACGGATAATGGCGCTTTTGTTTCTGCGGAAGTTCAAGTCCCAATTGTGCGCTTACCCCAGATAAATAGCACTTTACAAGTTGTGCCGTTTGTAGATTTTGGTGTTGGCTGGAACAGTTCTGGTAGAAATAATCCCGACCCTAATACTCTAGCTGCTGTTGGTCTGGGGTTGCGTTGGTCACAAGGCGATCGCTTCACCGTTCGTCTTGACTGGGGTATTCCTTTAGTATCTGTTAACTCAAATGATCAGAGAACATTACAAGAAAATGGTCTGTATTTTAGTTTACTCTATAATCCTTTTTAAAATATTTTTGACTTCCCCGTACCCCTACAGGGAAGCAAGCTATGCGTAGCGTCTCCAAGAGTTGGGGCGTAACTTGTTTGATGCGGCAGGAATTAGTTGGAAGAAAACTACTAAGTTGAATCAAAAAGCATACTATACCACGACGGCAACCATTTTTTCTAATTTAAATAAAGCTGCATGAAAATTTTATTCTTTTATTGTGCAACTACCATTACATTTCAGCAACGCCATAGTCCTTTACTAAAAACGCTGTAAAGATGTTGAATCTCATAACACCACTCAAAGTTATCCTGAATCCTCCCACTTGCCTAGAGGGTTTCCCAGGGGAGAGCGTTACCCTTGACATCAGTCTGATTAATCAAGGCGAGCAGGGAGCCGCGATTGATGTGTTTATCGATCCCACGGCTCAGAACCTGCTGTCATGGTGTCCATCTGCAAGAAAGCGGGTCACCCTCGACTCCCAACAGGCTTGTGAAGTCAGCCTGGTCTTTGAGATTCCCTTAGACGCTCTACCAGGAAGTTATCCCTACACGGTAGTAGTAGATGCCCCAGAGCATTATCCAGAAGAGACACCGATTTATTACCCAGGCAGTCTTGAAGTTCTAGTCAAAGAGCAGGCTGTTATACGGTCACAAAAGCTTACCTTTTCAATTAGCCCAGCAACTAGTCCCGTTCAGCCTTTATTAATTCAGCCCAACCACCACCAGAGGCTATCAGTAATCGTGAACAACCACTCTAGTCGAGTGGATCGGTTTCGGCTCCATTGTCTTGACTTGGATAAAACGTGGTTCACGATTCAATATCCTTCCAACGAACTGAGTGAGTTAGGCGTCGTTTCCAGTACCGATGGTTTGGAGCTTAATCCTGGAGGCCAAGGTGAAATCATCATTGAGCTCCATTATCCAATAGACATGCCAGCTGGTCACTATTCACCAACTCTACAGCTTATTTCTGATAATGCCCCAGAGCAGGTCTTTTTGGATCTGGTGTATTTAGAGGTAAAGCCAAAACTTCACCTGAGTGTTGAACTGGAGACTATTCTGGGAAAAGTTAGTCACAGTCCGGGCCAGTATCGACTCATACTGACAAATCACGGAAATTCAATTCGACAATTGGCCGTAAGTGCTAGCAGCCGGGATGAAACCCAGTTGTGCTACTATGTTTGCAGTCCGTCTTCTGTTAATTTGTTGATTGGCGAAACAGCGACGATTAGTCTAACCGTTTATCCCAAGCAGAAATGGCGACGTCCCCTCTTTGGATATGGCTTAGAGCTACCGTTTCAAATCAATGTTCAAGACCTTCAAGCATTACCAACGCCAGAAAATTTACCGATGGGGTTGTTAGTCTGGAAAGCACGCCCTTGGTGGCAGTTTCTGCTGTGGCTGCTGGCAGGGGTTGGTGCATTGTCGGGACTCGGCTTTTTGATTTGGTTTGTGTTCTTTAAACCTGTTCCTCCACCAATCCTGACAGAATTCAAACCGGATAGCACTAGCTATACCGAAGGAGGCAGGGTACGCCTAAACTGGACAATCTCGAATTCCGATCGGCTCGCTCAGCTGGTGGTTTCTTCAACTAAAGATCAAACTGCGAACAGTCCCCAAGTTTACGACTTCCGTCAAGGCTTACCAACAGAACTGAACCGTTATTGCCAAATTCGCGCTGTAGGCGATCGCAATTTAACCTGCACTAACGTCGATACAGGTGCCCGACTGGCAGGAGAATACACTTTCCAACTTCAGATTAAAGCAAAATCAGTAGAAAAGCCTATTGAGCAGAAACTGAATGTTGTAATTCAACCTAAGCCACTGCCCCAGGTGATGAGCATTGCAGCACGCCAGTCTCAACTCGAAAAAGGGAAACCCTTAACCCTTAGTTGGAATATCAAGAATTTTAGCCAACTTAGTCAGCTTCAGGTTATGGGTCAACTCAATGAGGGTAAACCAACGCTTTTCAAGACTTATGATTTTCAAAAACAAATTCCTTCGGAACTAACGAAGCAATGTCAACCTCCAGTCAACGAGACATTGAGTTGTGCCAACGTGGATATAGGGCTTCCGGCTAAACCAGGCAACTATGCGATTAGCCTTCAACCTGTGTCTAGTGGAAGTCAAAAACAATCGCCACTCTCCAAAGCAATTCAAGTCCAGTTAAAGGCAACACCTCTTCAAATTATGAACTTTACGCTCAATAATCAAAGTTCAGAGGCGAATCCCTCAATATTCTTGAAAGTTGGACAAGTTGTGACTCTCAACTGGCAGGTACAGGGGGATGGTGTCAAGGTTAAACTCGAACCTTTAGGTGATGTCTCAGCTAGCGGTTCTAGGACATTCAAAGCGACCACAAATCTCTCTCAAATTATCCTCACGGCTGAAACCGAACAAGGTCAATCAGTCAAACGTGCGTTTTTGCTCCAAGTTGATACGCCAAAACCACTTCCGAAGCCGACTAATACCAGTTCTCCAACAGTAATACCATTTCCAAAGCCGACTAATACCAGTTCTCCAACAGTAATACCATTTCACTTTAAGATTGATACAAATAGGGAGCAGGGAGCAGGGAGAAAGGGTTAGAGACAAATCATTTGTATCAAGCATTGCGTGAAATGGTATAAGCTACAGATCACAGAGTAAAATTAGCGAGTTCAAGCTAAAGCAATGGCAGGGGTTTACAAACTAGAGACTATAAGAAAGCGAGACAGAACTCAAGCAGTTGTTAAGAGCGCAAAAAACGGCAAATGTATTGCAAAAACTTATTGAGGACAAAAGATCCTCTGGATCTGGTTATGCAGCAACTTCAAAAATTTGAGAAACAAATTCTACTTGACCTAAAATGTCACCTTTTTTGATACCTGAAATTTGTTCATTGCGGAGCATGTTCATCGCCTCATACCCGAATGGCACGCTTGTAAAGCCAAAACACTTGTGGTTTAAGCAGTTTGTAATTGCTTAGACTTTGTCATTAAGGGATAAGCTTTCGGGCGGCGTTTACGGACTCGTGCTTCACTCCGACTTGGGCGATGTCTGACGACAAGCTACTTCTCTACCAGAGGCTGCGCCAACGCGTCTACGCTCACGCCTTGTGAGCAATGACTTTAACAGGACTTACGCACAGGTAATGGAAAATCGAACCACAGAGGACGCAGAGAAGCCAGTGCGCCCTTGCGGTTCCCCGACTTGAAGCAACTGGCGCGACACGGAGGAATAAGAGTTTGAGAGGGTTTTTGCGTAAGTCCTATTTAAGTAAAGTACGATTAATTCGGTGAAGTTGTATTGAAGAAGCTGCTAATACTATTTCTTTATGATGCTGCGCCAAATGATCTTGGCTTCTTCTTTGTTTGTGTCCTACCCTGCGGGAAGCCACTTCTCTTCGAGACGCTCCGCGAACGTGTCTATGTGTTCAACTCTTGGAGACGCTGCGCGAATGCGGTTCGTTCCTCATATAGTTTGGCGCATCTTCATACCGAATTGGTATAACAGTTGGGGAATAAAATTATTCAAATGATGGCAAGTCTCTTGTAGCGATAAGCACAACATGTGAGTGCCATAAGTAGTGCCAGCCGACCACATCAAGGTACGAAGTAGATTGAAGGGGTTGTATAGAATTAACCTATTTGTAATAAAAAATTTGTAAAATTAATTACATCATGAGATAAGGGTCTATGCAAAAATGACCTTTTGTCGTGACTTTTGAAAAACAATTAAGCTATAACTTCTGAATTTAAATTAATACATAAGTCTGATTGCATTGGCTAGGAAATGACTTAATCTGAGTATATAGAAACGAATTAGATATCTGCTTATGCTAAATTCGATTCTTCAAACTCTTGCTGAAATTTTGACTAACGGAGCTGTTCTCACTAGCACTGAACAAATAGACTTTGGTCATCCTGCAAGTTTAGAGAATAGCAATAGGAAGCTATCACTTAATCTCTATCTCTATGATGTTCGAATCAGTAAAAAAATGCCAACTAATGGCAGGCAGGTTGAACGCTATTTTGATGATTCACGACAGGTTGCAGAAGTATCTAGAACACCCAGTTGGTTCGATATCTCCATTGTGATCACAGCCCGCGATCGCACTGTATTAGGAGAGCTTCATCTTCTGTCTGAAACTCTACTGCTGTTAATGCGTAGTCGAGTCTTGCGAGAGGAGTTTCTTACTCCTGACCTTCGTGGTCACGGCAACTTATCATTATCAGTCACTAGCGACCCACCCATTGATGTAGTAAGTTTATGGAATTCTCTTTCTATTCCCATACGGCCTGCTATTTATTTGACAGTAACTGTTCCCTTTAATGTATGGAGAAAAACAACTGTACCATTGGTTACTGAACGACATTTTGGGGTCAATAATTCAATTCCCGGTATCAGCCGAAACGGCTCTAAAACTCAGCGAGTTGCCATTGCTGGTGTTGTGAAAAATACTCTGAATTCAAAGCCATTAAAGCGAGTTCAAATCATACTTGAAGGAACCGAAAAATCAGTAACTAGCAACGAGGAAGGGTATTTTATGTTTGAGAATTTGGCATCTGGAAACTACATTTTACATCTTAAACGATTTGGCTATCAGTTTAAGACTTGCAATGTTTTTGTAGACGGAGAATCATGTATCCCTCAAGAGATATTACTTATGCCTGCCTACTAAATTTCTATATCAATCGATTATCCAACAAGGAGCATTTAACATGGCTAGACTAGATTACTTTGCACCAGGCGTTTATGTTGAAGAAGTCGATCGCGGCAGTCGTCCGATTGAGGGCGTTAGTACTTCGGTCGCAGGATTTATCGGTTTTACTGAAGATATACGAGGCGGGGCCGAACTCTTTAAACCCATGCTTGTCACAAGTTGGACTCAGTATCTTGAATACTTTGCCCGACGCAACTCTAACGGGTTCACAGACTTTGATGCGTATTTACCTTTCTCAGTTCGAGGATATTTCTTGAATGGAGGCGGACGTTGTTGGGTTACAAGTATTGGAACGCAACTCCCCGGTATTGGGCTAGAAAATTCAAAACGGCAAGCACCTCCCTTAGAGATTCCAAGACGCGGTAATAAGCCAAGTTTAAATTTATCCATCCGGCCTGAACACTTCGATAACGGACCCATTAAAATCGAAATTCAGGATGGAATGCCTCGTGCATTACCTCCTGCTAAGAATGACGATAAAGCGAGCGACCAGATTAAAGGTCAATCGCAGGGAACGCATAAAGTAGAAATACCTCATAATCCACGTGAGTTCTTCTCTGTAAAAGTGTGCCGAGACGATCAAGTGCTTGAGCAATACAATCACTTGAGTATGGATCCAAAACCTCAAACGCAGGCTGCAACCTACGTTGTTGAGGCTCTGAAAAACTCTAAGTATATTTTGATTGGAGATATCGCCCAGCCCGGACAGCCCTTATCCCGACGGCCCTTAAATGGTGAATACGAACTACTGCCTCCAGCGCCGAATTCTACACCTGAGAAATTTGCTAGTGAAATAGAAGGGGATCGCAGCGAACGAACTGGCGTTCTCGGCATCTTTGAAATCGACGAGATTACAATGATATGTTTTCCAGATTTAATGCGAGCCTATGAAGCTGAAGTTTTAAGCCTTGAACAAGTTCATGGTGTGATGGAAACCATGATCAGCATGTCTGAAGGTTCTAGTAGCGGTGATATGCCAGGGCCAACGAATCGAATGGTTGTGTTAGATCCTCCCCCCGATCGCACTAAGCCTCAAGATGTTGTTGATTGGTTAGATGAGTTTGGTCGTCGTTCCATGTTTGCGGCTCTCTATTATCCGTGGGTTAAAGTACCCAATCCTCAAAATGCAGGGCGTTCAATTCTTGTTCCTCCTTCTGGCCACATGATGGGCGTATGGGGTCGAACGGATGAATCGCGGGGTGTTTATAAGGCTCCTGCGAATGAAGTCCCCAGAGGAATTACTGGACTAGCATACGATGTCAACTTTAGAGAGCAAGAACTCCTTAACCCACTGGGTATCAACTGCATTCGTAAATTTCCGAACCGAGGAATTCGGATTTGGGGTGCCAGAACCTTGGTTGAACCGGACAAAACTGAATGGCGTTATATCAGTGTTAGAAGGCTCATCAGCTATATCGAGCGCTCAATTGAAGCTGGAACTCAGTGGGCTGTCTTTGAGCCGAATGACGAAGAGTTATGGACGCAGGTTAAATATACTGTTAGTAACTTTTTAGAGCGCATATGGCGTGAGGGTGCATTGTTCGGAGCTACTCCTAGCCAAGCGTTTTACGTCAAATGTGATGCCGAAAACAATACACCTGAAACAATGACCTTGGGGCGTTTATATATCGATGTTGGTGTATGTCCTGTACGTCCGGCTGAATTTGTGGTCTTCCGCATTAGCCAGTGGAATGCTCTTGAAACAGAACAAAACTAATAATTTTCTTAAGTCAACTATTCATTGAACAAAATCATTAGGAGAAAATCATGCCAGGTCAAGATTACATTGAGTGTTCTAGCTTTACCTTTACTGCCGGGTCTAAGATCAAGGACTTACCAGTCAAGGAGTTCAGTAATATGGGTATGGATGCTCCTCCCACCGATCATGTTGCTGGATCTGGAAAACAGGGAGAAAAAACAATGCAACCAAAGCCGTCACCGGTCAAACCGTTGAACCCAACGATTGTTTTAGCTGGGTGTAAAGACAAGAGTGCCTATACTTGGTTTAACAAAGTTAATCCTCCTACGGGTAAGAGTCCTGACTGGAAAGGACAACTTGAAGATGCAAAAATCACTGCGTATGCCGATGGGAAGAAAGTTATGGAATGGCAAATTAAGCAATGCTATCCCTGCAAGTATTCAGTTTCTTCAATGACTGCCGCAGGTGGAGAATTAATTTGCGAAACGATAGAGTTAGTCGCCCAAGAAGTTACGCGTGAAGAATAGCTAATATTCAGATTGCTTCCACGCAAAAATTACTAGCCCTCTTTTAATAGAGGGCAAATCTTCTCTTTTAATCCTCTTTAGTCCATTCATTTAGATACTTTAGTTCAACGAAATAAATTATGGTAAAGTTATCTAGAAGTCCTGTTATTCTTACTGCATCTAATTTCTATTTAGATTTAAAGCTTGATGGATCAAGCGACGTGGTAGACGCAGTTTTCTTGGAATGTCAGGGATTTAACTATTCGCAAGATGTAATTGAGTTTAGTGAAGTTACTTCGGGTCGATGGGGCAAGGCAAACAAAGGAAAGTTTGTGCAAACAAAACTTCCAGGTAATGCCAAGAGTGGAAATTTAACATTACTTCGAGGAATGACAAGTTCGATGGCTTTATGGAACTGGTTTGAGTTGGTTAAGGATGGTAACTGGGCTAAACAGAGAAAAAATGCTCTTTTAACAATCTATGAAGATGGAAAACCCCAGGCAAAATTTGAACTTACAGCAGCCTGGCCATCGCGGTACAAAATTTCAGACCTTAAATCTAATAGCCAAGAGATAGAAATTGAGGAAGTAGAAGTAGCTTACGAAGGGTTTAAACGGGTGAAGTAAAAGATTTATATAGACAACGCTCTGAATAAAGATAGTGCATTAAGTGGAAACTTATGAGTAATGGATTAGCGATCGCAGCGATAACAGCTGTATTCAAAAACTTATTAGAAGACGGCTTGGTTCAGAATGCAGCACTGTCGAGTATGGGAAATATATTAGTAACCACACTTCCCCCAGATCAGATTTCTATTGGAGTCGATGGTCAACCTCAGCTAAATCTATTTCTCTACCAGGTTTCAGAAAATCGTAATGCAGATCTGGGTGGGCACGATGCCAAAGGCAGCAAGCTACGCAACCAGCTAGCTCATCATCAAGCCAATACAGAAGAAAGTACAATTCTCCCTTTAGCCATCAATCTCCATTATGTATTGACCGCCTACGGAAACAAAGACTTTCAGACGGAAATACTCTTGGGTTATGTCATGCAGCTCATGCATCAAACTCCGGTTTTATCCAACGCCGCGATTCGAGCAGCGCTAAATCATGTCGCAACCATCAATCGTTCCGGTCTTTTGGCACAAGCGATCGAATCGATTTCTGTTGAAGCTTTGACCGAGCAGTTAGACCAAGTAAGGATCACGCCAAACTTATTTGATACAGAACAAATGTCTAGATTGTGGTCGCTCTTACAAGGTTCTTATCGACCCTCAATTGCCTACGAAGTATCGATGATGTTTATTGGATCTAAGAAATCTTCACTTGCTTCAAGTTCTAATAAAGGGGCATTGAATAAGCCGCAGATTGAGAAAATTGTTGCATCACCTACAAATAGCGAGATTGTAGCGGGGAGCAGTATAATCATCTATGGGAAAAATCTTAATGGGGATATAACTCTGTTGCGTCTGAACGAAGGAGAAAACCTATTAGAACCACAAATTGTTGAAGACAACAGAATTTTGTTTAAATTGCCTCAAAATCTACATGCTGAGGTTCAAAAGGTTCAAGTTGTTCATCAACAACTATATAAGTACCAAAACTATAAAGATTTAGAGGTAGTATCGAATGAGCAGACCTTCCTTTTACATCCAACCATAGACGATGGCGCTGTTCTAGCTTTTCAAGATTAATGTGTGCGGCTACACCAATTCGTTTTGGCATGACTCATCTTTGCACTCATTATATTTATCGTAAGCCGGGGCAAACGCATCTAAATTACTCTTAACCATGACCAAGATTAAGAATCAACGAAAGAATCAGTATTTCTCGCTTGGTTTAGTTTGCAGAACTCAAAGCCATTGCCTAAACATTTAGCAATAAGCATAGGTTAATGAGATTGATTTAGACTTTGTCGAGAATATACTAGACTTGTTGACATGATGCGGTCGCCCTGTATTGTAAGCGATTATCCGGTTATAATATCCAGAGTCAGCGCATCTTGTCAATAATAAAGTCCTAATCTCAATAAAGACCAAAATAATCGCATTAAGCTCCGCTTAGAAGCCTTTTTTAATCCTTATTATGGACTGGAATATTCCAAAAAACTCCAAACCGTAGTCGAGTTTCAAGTGTTTATCTCAACTCCCTTACCTTGGTTAATGATAACATAATTTAATTCCTTATTATTGGCTTATTATTCCGGTGAATTTTTTTTATTAAACTCTCGCTTTGCTATGTCTATTTTCATTTATCATGATTTTCTATCTCCTTGGAATATAGGTAAAATGGAATTTATTTATCTTTGAGCTTTCGTTTTTTACTTATATTTATCTTACTCATTCATCTAATGATGTATTAATTAAAATACTTTAAATTTTGTTCACTCTAATGATTTTCTGTCACTTGTGAGAAATCTGGGATAAGGATAATCTTATATGTATACCTCAAATGATTTTGAAGATTGGTATAAATCTAATCGAAATTATTTTCTCGCAGTCATTAACCAGCTTCACACAGTTCTTCAGAGCTATATTAATCAGCTTGAAAATAATTCAAAAGAAAAGCTTACTAGCCAGAATCAAGATATACATGAGCTTACGGATCTGGAAGCAGTGATGTTGCAGCCTCCAGCTTTAGAACAACTTTGTCAAAGGTTTGAGCTTTCAGAATTTGAGCGCTCTATATTAGTATTTTGTGCGGCTATTGAAATCGATCTACGTTTTTCGGAGTTATGTGTTGAAGCCCATAACGGCAATAGTCAATATCATCCAACGTTCGGTTTGGCTCTTAGTGCATTGCCTAACGCCCATTGGAGCGCTTTGGCACCCGATGGAGCACTCCGCTATTGGAAACTGATCGACTTAGGCTCAGGTAGTACCCTGACCAGCACATCTCTTCATATAGATGAGAGAATTCTTCATTATCTTATAGGTGTGAAAACAACAGACTCGTTACTGACAGAAATTACTGAGCTACCATTTTACACACAACAACTGATTCCTTCTCATCAATGCTTGGCAGATAGTATAGAGGCTCTATGGGAATTGAATTCATTTCAGAATTCTCCACCTATCATTCAGCTATGTGGTTCAGAGATGGAGGATAAAACCGACATTGCCCAAGCTGTCTGTCAGCATTTTAATCTACACGTAAGTCTTTTGAACTGCCAGCGTATCCCTCTCAAACCCAATGAATTAGAGACTTTTATCCGCCGCCTGCAAAGAGAATGTATTTTGGAGCGTAGAGCACTCCTTCTAGCTTGTGAGGATATCGATCATTCCGACAAGCTACAGCTCGCTTCTCTCCATCAACTGCTTGAGGAACTACAATGTTTTGCGATCGTTACGACACTTTCTCCACTTCAAGGCATAAAGCGTCAGATGATTCGCTTTGATGTTCCTAAACCCCTACCTGAGGAGCAGTTAATTACCTGGGAAACCTCTGTGGACGAACTCAAAACTCAACTTAATGAGCAAGGAAAATATATACCAGACTCAAATAAGCTGCTGGAAGAGTTGCAGGGACTCACATCTCAGTTTCAACTTAGTACCTCTATGATTCGTCGAGCTTGTACAGCAGCTGTCGGACAGTTGACAATGCAGTCTGCTCCTTCCCTAAAACAGGCTCTATGGCAAAGCTGCCGCATTCAAGCTCGTCCTGGATTAGATGAGCTTGCAGAGCGGATTGAGTCTAAATTGTCCTGGGAAGATTTAGTATTGCCGCCCCTTCAGAAGGGAATCCTAAAGGAAATTTCGGCTCATGTCCGACAGAAGGCCAAAGTATACGAAAAGTGGGGATTCGCATCTAAAAGTAGACGCGGACTGGGTATTACAGCGCTATTTTCTGGGCCTAGCGGAACTGGAAAAACTTTGGCAGCAGGTGTTCTTGCTAATGAGTTGAACCTCGATCTTTATAAAATTGAACTTTCTGCTGTTGTCAGTAAGTACATTGGCGAAACCGAGAAAAATCTACAGCAGATATTTAATGCGGCTGAGAGCGGGGGTGTAATTTTGCTTTTTGATGAGGCAGACTCTATTTTTGGTAAACGGAGTGAAGTTAAAGATTCTAAAGATCGCAATGCCAATCTAGAAGTCAGTTATTTACTTCAGCGAATGGAATCCTATCCAGGAATGGCTATTTTAACGACGAATTTACAGAGTAATTTAGACCCTGCATTCATGCGGCGACTTCGGTTCGTAACTCAATTTTCTCTTCCAGATGCCGCCCACCGAGCTGAAATTTGGCGACGGATTTTTCCGCCTGATACGCCAACTGAAGGCTTAAACGTTGAAAGACTGGCCCAGCTTAACGCTCCTGGTGGTAATATCCGCATCATTGCCCTCAACTCAGCTTTTATGGCCGCCGATGCCGAAGAGCCTGTGCAAATGAAGCATATTCTTAGAGCAACTCAAACAGAGTATGAAAAACTAGGGAAATCATTAACTAGCGTAGAAATTTCTGGCTGGATTTAAGGTTGTATCGCAAAAACTTACTGAGGACAAAAGCTCCTTATTAATTACATCTGGTTATGCAGCAACTTCAAAAATCTGAGACACGAATCCAGTCAGAGTTTTAAAAGTTGCTTTTGATTTTTGCTTTCGGAAAGTGACAAAAAAGAGGTATTAAGCACCCTACTAGTACGCCACGGCATAAATAGAGTAACCATCTAAAATCCCTGCATAGCTTATTCTATAATACTTTTGAATTTTGACTTTTAATTTTTGACTTCCGCCTTGCGGTACTAGTTGTAGTCCTTGTCATACGTGAACAGCACTTGTCTTTCCTTATACCCAAATTATTTGCCAGTTGCGTAAGCTTTGAGATTATTTATTTTTTCTAGCTTGCTAAAACCTGTCTTTTTGTTGTTTGATAAATAAATATTCTATGCTAGCAGGGTAAAAGTATAAGCATTTTGACCTATTTCTACTCTCAAGTTTTTATAATGCCTACAGTCTGCATAATTAGCTTGCTTTGCTCCCAATAAGTTCAGTAAAGCTAAAATCACACAAAACAATGCAGTGTACTTAATACTTGCATATTGCTGGGAGCAACGCGATTTAGTGAGATTGGGGTTAAATTATCAATAGAACTAGGGTTTTTGTTGCGATGCCTACGCGTACAGTACCGGAGGTAATCGCATTCCGAAATAGCCTATTTCCATTCTTGGTTTTAGCACTTCACCAAATCGCGTTGCTCCCCCTGCATAGATTGTAAACCTCATTTTTTTGTCTAGTAGGGAAAAAAATTATGGTGCTTAATTTTACTAAATATGATAGTATTCCTATACTACCAAAGCGGAGGCATAATATTAACAAGTTTTCTACCCATATTGTGCTAATTAACCAAAATAATCAATTAGCGTTGCAATGGAAGCATCAACCTTCTCTGCAACGGAATTTGAAATTATATGAAGAAAAGCATCAGGAGTTTTCTAATTTATTTTCCCACCAGGATAAAGCAATAGACATCGCAAATTTTTGGCGAAAAGTAGCATTTGATGAATCAGAATTAATAGCAGATTGGGAGCCAAGCAATAAAACAAAACTTGCCTATGAACATTTAGCAAGTTACTTTGAAGAAAAATGCTATTGGGCTGCCAAAGACTTATGTAAAGACCGGAACGCCAATTCTTGGGAAGAATATCTATGTATTGCCAGATTACTAGTTTACAACCCACTAAAATTGAAAGAAATTTTAGTTAAATATAATTCTAAAAGTGCGAATTTAGATACATATATAGCCAATATATTAAGAAACCACATTAAATACTCAGCAGAAGTAAGTAGATTTTCGCGGTGGAGATTGTTATACAAAAAGAGTGATAAAGAACTCATAGAAGCACTAAAAGTATTCGGAATTATCGAACCAGAAATTTCATTAATTATTTTTGCTAGAAAATACTTTAAACAAGTTTATTTAATTAATAAGGTTAAAAATCCAACCAGAACTACAGGTAAAAAATGGATAGACCCTGACGAAGAAGATTTTTCAAAATCTGCTCAATGTTATAACATAGAAAAGATATTACCAACTGCACCCCATGAGGTATTTGCTAACTCTCCTAAGGTGACTGCAAAACAAATACAAGATTGGATGGAGATTTGCATTAAAGCTTTAGAAAGTTATCCGATATCAATTTTACCGAAATTTTCACTTGATGCTTTAAAAAGTGAATTTGAAGTTAAATCAGAATTACAAGTTACGGAAATCGAATGGGAAAAGATATCAAGCATTGAGGATACAAAAGAACAAGGATTTTTAGCGAATCAAGCTAATTCAATTTTATCTGAGCAACTTCAATCCATGAAAGTAGATGAGCGGAAAATTTTACTTCTCTATTATGGATTTGAACTCAATCAAAAACAGCTAGCAGATAGATTAGGAATGAATCAAAGTACAATTTCTCGTTATCTAACTAAATCTACAATCAAATTATTAGAAACTATAGCCAGAATCTCTCAACCACAACGATGGGTTAAACAGTATGTAGGACGATGGTTAGAAAGTGAGTATCATGTACCAGTACACTCAGATTTGATTCAAGCAGCTTTGGTGTCAGCCATTAAGAAATTAGTAAATGAAGAACGCGAAATTTTACAACTTTATTATGGAGAGCGAATGAATGAAATAAAAATTGCTTCTCAGTTAGGTATTAGCTTTAATGAAATAGCTACAAAACTTACTAAAATAAAAAATCAATTACAAGAAAAGTTGATGCATGAAATAAACATTTGGATTAAAGAATACTTAGAAAAGTGGTTAGGTAATTATTATAAATCTATCATAAAAAAAGTTTTGAAAAATTAAGCTAAATTATGAAAGAAATAATTAAAACTATAACAAAAGATTTTACTAGTGGAAATATATATTCAAAATCAGCTGTATTAACTTTATTAGGGAGGAGGAATATTATGTTGAGTTTATCAGATTTCGTAAATATTGACACTAAGCATATTTGGTTAAAAATAGAGACAGCCGCACAAGAAAAAGTATGGCAACTTTCCCAACATCACTCAAATGCGATCGCAATTTACAATGCTTATCTTAATCGCATCTGCTTGAGTCCCTTACTCACTTGGTTTCAGGCCTCCTTACAAGAATCAACGTTACGCGCAGAGGTATTTCCTAGTGAAGAAAATTTACCTAGTATCTTAGAGATAGTAAATGGCACAGCAATTAAGGTGGGTGAAACCAAAATAGTATTAGTACCAACTGAAACAATAGATATAGAAGAATTGTGCGTACCACAAGAATGGGTAGATATTAATAGTTGGGCGGCTGACTATTATATACCAGTGCAGATAAATTTGGATGGCGATGATGATGATTGTTGGATACGAGTATGCGGGTTTGCTACGCATCTTCAATTGAAAAACCAAGGCAAATATAATTCAAGCGATCGCACTTATTCTTTACCTATCGAACAGTTAACTGAAAACTTCACTTTACTTTTTGCTACACTGGGACTGCGTTGGCGAGAAGAAGTTCCACCTGAAGTAACTTTATCAGTAACAGAAGCTCAAAACCTGTTGCAGACATTGAACGATGCTTCTATTTATTCTCCCAGGCTACGTTTGGATATACCATTTGCTCAGTGGGCGGCATTAATTTGCAATGAACAGTGGCGACAAAAACTGTATAATCAACGTTTAGGTAAACAAAAAAATACTGTTTCCACTGCTGAGAAATACTTGTCACCTAGCATAGAATCAATGAATAGCATCTCTGTAGACTCCTCATTGATTCAGGTTAACCTTAATCAATGGTTTCAAAAGCTGTTTACAGCAGGATGGCAACCTATTGACCAAGTTTTAAATTCCCAGCTAGGAAATTTAGTATTTGAGTTAAGAAGTTTTTCTGAAACTAAAAAAACAGGTGTAAATGGAGTCAAACTAATTGATTTGGGGGTACAATTAGGAGGACAATCTTTAGCACTGATGCTTGCTCTCTCGCAGGAAGAAGACAAAAAAATTGCTATCATCGTACAAGTTCATCCCACTGGCAATAAGAAATATTTGCCACCAAATCTCAAAATTATGCTTTTGGAATCGGGAAACATTCTACAACAAATTGAATCGAGAAGTCTAGATTGCTACATTCAACTTAACCGTTTTAAAGGTTTAAGCGGAACCAGCTTTTCTATCCAATTGACTCTTGATAATTTCATGATGATAGAAAGTTTTTCGATTTGAAATTATATCAAATTTGGGTAATTACTTATAATAAAGTTTATCAATATAGGACAGGTTGGATTGAACCTTGTGAAACCCAACATGAACCTTAAACTGGAGTTGGGTTTCATTGCTCAACCTAATAACCTACAAATATTATAAGTGTTTAAGCAAACCTGGATTAGCTAATTAATATTTTCAAGTCATGAATTAATATAAAAACACTTATAATATACATTGAAACAGGATGCATTATGCCTGTGAATCATAGCTATTTTATAATTAAAGATGAGTAAGTTAATTGTTATAAGCTTAGAAAAAGGTAACTTAAACGATGGCTTTTTCCCTGTAACTGCACAATTGTGGGAAACTAATAACTCTCGTCCGATAAAATTTATAGGTAGTTTACCTCCTGCACCAAAAATTGCTGAACTCTATAAACGCTTTCAATTAATATATCAAGCACTTCATAAACGATTCGTAAGTCGTTCTGGACTCGAAGTAGAATCAACAGGTTTAAATAACGTTAGTGAAGTAGATTTTAGTGAAGTTCAAGAACAGTTATATGAAGCAATAAATTCTTGGCTAAACTCTGATTTATTTCGCCCAATAGATCAAAAACTACGAGAAACATTGGCTTTAGATGAAGAATTTCAAGTTATTATTGAAGCAAGCGATTATCTTCTGCAACGCCTACCTTGGCATTTGTGGAATTTTATTGAGCATTACCAATTATGCGAAGTTGCTGTAAGTACTCCAAAATATGAGCGAGTAATACCATTACCCAAACAAAAAACAAATAAAGTTAGAATATTGGCAATTTTGGGTAATAGTCAAGGAATTGATATTCAGCAAGATAGAAAAATTTTAGAACAATTACCAGATGCATCAACAGTATTTTTAGTAGAACCTTCACGTCAGGAATTAGATAAGTGGCTTTGGGATAAACAAGGCTGGGATATACTGTTTTTTGCTGGCCATAGTCATAGCCAAGATGATAAAGGTCAGATACATATAAATCCAACTAGTAGTTTAACAATAACTGAGTTAAAAAACGCGTTAAGTTACGCAATTTCACGCGGGTTAAAAATAGCTATTTTTAATTCTTGTGATGGTTTGGGATTAGCGCGACAGTTAGCTGATTTGCAAATTAACCAAATTATTGTCATGCGGGAAGAAATACCGGACTTAATAGCACAAGAATTTGTGAAACATTTCTTGGGAGCTTTTTCTGAAGGTCAATCTTTATATTTAGCGGTGCGTTATGCACGTTCAAGATTACAGGGTTTGGAAGAGGAATTTCCTGGTGCTTCTTGGCTACCTGTAATTTGTCAAAATATAGCGGAAGAGACTCTAACTTGGCAAGAATTATGCGGTCCAACTAACATAATTGCTTTCCCTAAATTGACAGCGCGGAATCTGAAAATCACATTTTTAGTGAGTGTCTTGATCACCAGCTTAATTACGGGAATGCGATCGCTCGGCTTCATGCAACAATGGGAACTGTCAGCTTTCGACTCAATGATGCGGATGCGACCTGATGAAGGTGCAGATAAGCGGATTTTGGTGATTACTGTCACAGAAGCAGATATTCAGGCTCAAAAAGAAAGACAAAAATCATCACTATCAGATAGTACACTACAAGAACTATTGCAAAAATTGTCACTTTATAAACCAAGAGCCATTGGTTTAGATATTTATCGAGATTTTCCGGTAGGTTCTCAATATCCAGATTTAGCAAATCATTTGAGAACAAACGACAATTTTATTGCTATCTGTCAAGTTAGCGATAGCAAAAAACAAGCAGTTGGGATTTCACCACCACCGGAAATTCCACCTAACCGCATAGGTTTTAGTGATGTTGTATTTGATAGCGATTTAGTAATTCGTCGTAATCTACTATATATGACACCAGAACCTGGGTCAAATTGCAAGTCGCCCTACTCCCTGAACTTTGAACTCGCACGACAATATCTAGCTAAAGAAGGCATCGGATTCGATATTACTGACGAAGGCTACTTGCAGCTTGGCAAAATAGTCTTTAAACCTATAGATGTCCCCACAGGTGGTTACCAGAAATTTGATACATACGGACACCAAATACTACTTAATTATCGATCTTCGCGGGAGGTTGTTAAACAAGTCAGTGTCGCACAAGTCCTGAATAATCAATTCAACCCCAATTGGGTAAAAGATAAGATTGTTTTGATTGGCGTTGACTCACAAAGCGCTAAAGACTATTTTCTTACACCTTACAGTATGGCAACTTCCCCCCACCAGGAAATTTCTGGGGTACTGCTTCACGCACACATGGTTAGTCAAATTATAAGTGCTGTTTTAGACAAGCGATCGCTGCTGTGGGTTTTACCTGCATGGGGTGAAATCCTGTGGATTTGCAGTACATCTTTGGTAGCCGGAATATTAGCTGTATACAGTCGGTCACAATTGAAACTTGCTATTCTGATCAGTGCTGAATTACTCATCCTCTACGGATGCTGCTTTATTCTCTTGCTATATGGAGGTTGGATGCCATTTCTTCCCTCCGCACTGGGATTAGTAATCACTGGAATCAGTGTAAAAAATATGAAAAATTATTGATAAAAAAATAACTGTAAATAATTGGAAATTTAATTATGACTAAAATCAACTTTCTTTCACCACCAAAAGTATTAGTATTGAGTGCAACTTTTTTATTAGTTAATATTACACAATTATCAGCACAAACTCAGCAATCAAATACTACAACAATACGTTTTGTTCAGCCAACCTTAGAAAGGCAACCAGAAAATCGAGGCGCACCGAAAGACAGAATAGGTGCAGGAACTCGCGGGGATTGCCCAGTTGCGAACAAACCTCTCACAGCTTTAGTACCTTTGGTGTCAACCGCAAATCAGAAGCAAGCAAGAACAGGCACAGCTACCACAGAATATGTTTTAGGCTTAACCACAGATGAACATCCAACTTTTTGGTTTTACGTTCCCTATATACCCAAGAATATCAACTCGGTGAAATTTGTCTTACTGGATGAAAAAAATAACTATATTACCAAAGAACCAATTCCGATTACTTTATCCAACACGCCCGGAGTGATTAGGGTTAGTGTTCCTAGAACAGAGAAACCCCTGGAAATTGGACAGTATTATCACTGGTACTTTTTGATTGGTTGTAACCTGCAAAACCCCTCAGCAGATATAGCAGTTGAGGGGTTAGTGCAACGCATTGTCCCAAAAGATGAATTAACACGTCGCTTACGTACAGCAACTCCACTTCAACGAGTAGCCCTTTATGCTCAAGCAGGTATTTGGCAAGATGCTGTAACTATTTTAGGAGAACTTTACGCCCGCAAACGTCAAGATGCAGCTTTAGCGACTGATTGGAAAAATTTGTTGGAGTCTGTGGGGTTGGAAAATATTTCTACCGAAGCGATCGCACCTTGTTGTACTCTCTAGCATGGGCATAGGGTATTGGACATTTGCGCTCGCTTTTTCTACTTCATTTAGAGGGATGCAATTTTGGACAAATATATATTTAATTTGCGCTTCAAAGGGCTAGGAATTGCGTTCGCAAAGCGACTACGAAGGAGTATCGCCCAAGTCCTAACTTGTCAGTTCGCTGGTGCAATAATATTCTCTGCTAATTGCGCGATCGCCCAAATTACGCCGGATGGTACTCTGCCGAATAATTCTAATGTAAAATTAGACGGCAACACCAGAATTATTGAGGGTGGAACTACAAGAGGCCCTAATGTGTTCCACAGTTTCTCTGAGTTTTCTGTTCCGAATGGAAGTACTGCTTTCTTCAATAATTCACTAGATATTCAGAACATCCTGACACGAGTAACAGGTAAGTCAATTTCTAATATTGATGGCTTAATTCGTGCTAATGGGAAAGCAAACTTATTCTTACTTAACCCCAATGGCATTATTTTTGGACAAAATGCCCGATTAGATATTGGCGGATCGTTTTCTGCAACTACAGCAAGCAGTTTCAAGTTTCCTAATGGCAGTACCTTCAGTGCTACTAATCCCCAAGCACCGCCATTACTGACGGTAAACATTACACCAGGGTTGCAATATGGAGCAAGTCAGCCAGGGGCGACTATTACCAACACCGGAAATTTAGCACCCAAGCAAGACCTGACATTAGTAGCTGACAAACTTGATTTGCAGGGACAGTTAAAAGCAGGCAGAGATTTAACACTGCAAGCTGCTGATACAGTGCAAGTGCGAGACAGTGTGACAACTCCGTTTTTAGCTCAAGCAGGTGGTAATCTCACAATTGGGGGAAATCAAGGAATTGATATTCTGGCGCTAAATCATCCAACGCAAACACCGTTTGTGAGTGGAGGCGATTTCAGCTTAATCAGTGATGGAATTATTTCTCTTGATGCTCGTTTTACCAGTGGTGGGAATTTTTCGCTTAAGAGTGTATCAGGGGGACTGGCAAACTTCGTTAGCAAATATGACCCGATTATTAGTAGTAATGGCGACGTGGATGTTGCAGCTAACTATACAGGAGCATCGTTGTTAGTCGAAAGCAAAGGTAATATTCGCTTTGGGGGTGATATTAATATCACTACACCGGATACTAGCGTACCAGCCGGACAAGATACTGCAACTTTAAGTAACAGTACGGCGTTAATTATGCGTTCTGGGCAGAGTACTCTGACTTATGGTGGTGTTAATTCTGGTTCGGTACCTGCATTGAACAGTGGAACTGTGCCAGAGGGAATTACTTTGGGTGGAAATGTTACTTTACAGCCGTTTAATGATGCAGTCCCCTTAGTTAGCTTAACGACAGTATCTGGAGATGTGAATACTAAAGGAATCACAACTAATCGGGGTGAAATTAGCCTAAACGCTGAAAATGGTAGCATTACCACAGGCATTTTAAACTCTTCCTCACTATCTAATTCTGACAGTGATAGAAACGGGGGTGCTATTACATTAAGCGCTAAAGGCAGCATCAACACTGGTAGTTTGTTCTCTGCTACATACTCTGGTTCTAGTAATACTGGAAATGGTGGTGCGATTAGTCTTAAAGCCTCGGATAGTATCAACATCACTGACACTTTTAACACTCAACCTGGAGCTTTTGTTAGTGGTGCCTTGAATACTTCATCATTCTCTCCTAATGGCTCGGCGAAAAAAGGCGGTGGAATTAACCTTGTTGCTAACAATAGTATCAATATCAATGGTAATTTATATGCTTACTCGGTTTCTTCTAATGGCATTGCAGGAGATGGAGGTGATATTCGCTTTGAAGCTAAAAACGGCAGTATTACCACTGGTAATTTAAGTACTAATTCCGCTTCTAATTCTTCTGTTTCATCTGGAAATGGCGGCGCGATCGCTTTGACTGCT